>JAHECQ010000166.1:0-6697 GCA_024641625.1 Acidimicrobiales bacterium
GTCCTGACCGTGACGGCCTCGGATCGAACGCGCGCAATGCCACAGACCGGCGTGGCGAGGCGGATCGTGCCGGGGAAACGGTCGGCGATCCGCTGGACGTAGGTGCGGCTTCCGCCGACGACCGTCCGCCATTGGGGTCGGTCACGAACGCCGAGCAAGCCGTGATTCGCCAGGAACCTGAACAGGCTCAACGCAGGAAAGGCATCGAAGGTGGCGGGATCAGCCGACCACACCGACGCACCCATGGGCACCAGATGGAGGTCGATGAAGGCCCGGGAGTAGCGGCCGTCCACGAGGAACTCGCCGAGACTCGCAAGCTCGTCGACCGATCCCGGCTCCGCCTCGTGGGCCGCAAGGAGCTGATTGGCCGAGCGGTAGAAGCGCCGGACGTCGGCCAACATCTGCCACATGTCCCGACGGACCAGGTTTCGTGGATCGGCGAACAGGGTGACGGGGTTCGTGGCCCGGTAGGTGAAGAGCGAGGCCTGGTGCGATCCGTCGCCTCCGGACCACGCTCGGTCGGTGACGGCGAAGCTCATCTCGGTGTCCTGGACCGGGATCGACAGCTCGGCGAACAAACGGCTCAGGAGCGGATAGTTCCGATCGTTGTGCACGATGAAGCCGGTGTCGACATGGACCGGCCCGGCCTCGGGATCCTCGACGGTGATCGTGTTCGAGTGACCGCCGAGTCGTGCGTCGGCTTCGAAGAGCGTGACGTCGTGGTCGGATCCGAGCAGGTGCGCGCAGCTCAGGCCGGCAATCCCCGAACCAACGATCGCTATGCGCATGACGGTTCTTCGGTACGGCTGCCCGGTTTGGATGCATCCGTCGCCGAAGGTTCGGTCACGACGAGCCATCCTCGTCGGCGGGCGAAGGGCTTTTGGCCAGCTCGTTGACGATCAACTGGTCGGTGGGAGTTGTCCGGTACACGGCACGAAACAGCAGGTGGACCCCAAGCGGCAGGGTCAGCACCATGGCGGCGGAAGCGACCGCCAGAGAGGCAGCGCCGGAGACCCCGAGTTCGATGCCGGCACCGATGGCCGCGACCAGGAAGGCAACGGGACTCGCCTTGCCGGCGGCGTGGAATCGGGCGTAGGTGCTGGAGAAGCGGAGGAGCCCTGTCCCGGCGAGGAGGGCGATGAGGCCTCCACCGAGCATCACGAGAGAAGCCAGTGTCGTCACGAGGTCTCCGGGTCTGTCGACGTGGTTTCGAGGAACCTGCTGGCCGCGACGGTAGCGGTGAAGCCGATCATCGCGATCACGACCAGGAGGATCAAGTTGATGGGGTCGTCGCGGCGGGCGGCGTCGATGGTGATGCCACCCATCAAGGACATGAGCATGACGTCGAGCGCAATGACGCGGTCGGTCAGCTGCGGCCCCCGCATCAGGCGGTAGAGGCCGGCGACACCGGACAGACCGAAGCAACCGATGGCCAATTGGATGATCATGCAACCGCTCCTTGGCGACTCGTGGGGAAGGCGAGGCACGCCATCCGGGCGAGTTCTTCGACGTGGGCCCTGGTCTCTGCAGCACGGTTGTAGTGAAGCAGGTGGAGATACAGCGTCCCGGTGGTTGCGTCGACTTCGACGACAGCGGTCCCCGGTGTGAGCGTGACGGCTACCGTCAGCAGGAGCACATGCCGGCGACTCTCCAGCGGGAGCTGGACGGCAATGATCGCTTCCTCGGTGCGGTCGACGGGCGTGACGATCTCGACCGCGACGCTGACGGTCGAGCGGACGAGGTCGACCAGGACCATCCAGCCGAACTTGATGAGCGGCGCAAGGCGAACGGGTCCGGGATCATTGGGCGCGAGGCCGGTGACCGCTGCGCCGATCAGCAAGCCCACGAGGGCGTTGGCCACCGACACCTCCCGCCAGAGCGCGCACCAGACGGCGGCGAGGAACACGATCGAGAGCAAACGGCGGGCACTCATCATGATCCGTCCTCGCGGCTGGGTTCCGAGCCGAGATACCCGACTGGATCCCGCAAGCTGTCGGCGGCGCGCTGGGAGAGGTCGAAGATCGTTCCGGCGAATACCGAGATGAACAGCGAACCGCCGACGGCAAGCGCCGTTGCGCCCAGCATCAGACGATGGTTGGTTCGTGTCGTGGCCACCGGCGTCGCATCGGTCGTCGGGCCCCAGAAGACCCCGATCCAGATCTTGCTCATGGACAGCAGGGTGAGCGCGCCCGCGGCCAGCGCGGCAGCGGCGAGGGGCGCTTGGGCTTGGTCGATGGCCGCCGAGACGACGGCGAACTTGGCCACGAAGCCGGAGAAGGGTGGAATGCCGGCCAGGCTGAGCGCCGGAATGGCGAAGAGCAAGGCCAAGATGGGTCGTCGGGCTGCGAGGCCGCCGGTCGCATCGAGCTTGACGCTGCGAAGCTCGTTCTCGATCAGGCCGCCGACCAGGAACAAGACGGTCTTGACCGGCATGTGGTGGACGAGGAAGAAGATGGCGCCGGCTGTCCCGGCAGCGGAGAACAGGCCGAGTCCCATGAGCATGTAGCCGATCTGGCTGATGATGTGGAACGACAGGATGCGCTTGATGTTCGACTGAGCAAGCGCCCCCAGCGCTCCGACGAGCATCGTGATGGCGGCCACCACCAGAAGGACCGGTCCGAGGTCGTCCATGCCGGTGATGGTGTGGAAGCGGATCATGGAATAGATGCCGACCTTGGTGAGCAGCCCGGCGAAGATGGCGGTGATGGTCGTCGGCGCGGTGGGGTAGGAATCCGGCAGCCAGGAGAACAGGGGGAAGATCGCAGCCTTGGAGCCGAAGACGACGAAGAACCAGGCGCCGATTCCCATCCGGACCCCCCAGGGCAGCTCGGGAATTCGCTCGGCCAACAACGCAAGGTTGACGGTTCTGGTCGACGCGTAGACGAATGCCAAACCGAAGAGGAACAATGTCGACGCGAACAGGTTCATGACCACGTAGGTCATCCCCGCCTGTATCTGCGCTCGGCGTCCTTGGTGGGTCAACAGGACGTAGCTCGAAACGAGGATCAGTTCGAACGCCACGAAGAGGGTGAAGAGATCCCCGGTGAGGAAGGCGAGCGAGACGCCGGCGGCGAGTACGCCCAGGAGCGGCCCGGCGAACTCGGGATTGGATGCCCAAGCGTTTCGGCGTTGTCCGATGGCGAACAACTCGACGGCAACCACCAGAAGCAGCGCAACCGGCAGCACCAAGGCGGCGAACAGGTCGGCCACGAGCACGATCCCCAGCTCGGGAGCCCATCCGCCGACTCGGCTGACGTGGGTGCCGTCCGCTTCGACCGAGACGACCAGGGCGATCGATGCGAGCGCGGCGACGACCAATCCTGTGAGCACCGAGAGATCCCGCGCCAGCGGCTTGGTCCGCACCAGGAGTCCGATGGCGGCCCCGACGAGCGGTGCCAGGATCGTGAGAGCGATGATGGTGTTCACGGGCTCGTCTCCTGGGCGATACGACGGTCTTCCAGGTCGTCCTCGACCAGGTCGTCGCCGGTGTACCGCTGCTGCTGGCCTGCCAACGCGAGCAGGAAGAGCGTGAGGCCGAACGAAATCACGATGGCAGTGAGGGCAAGGGCCTGCGGTACCGGGTTGGCCATCTGCTCCATTGCCTCGGTCCGCCCCTCCGACGACGCTCCGATGATCGGTGGTTCGCCGGCAGGGCCTCCCGCAGCCAGGAGCCCGAGCACGGTTGCGTGGCCGAGCAACGAGAAGCCGAGCACGATTCGACTGAGCGATCGGGCGGTGATCAGGTACAAGCCCACTGCGGTGAGACATCCGATGACGGCAATGAGGGTGGCGCTCACCGGTCTGCCTCCTCAGGGTCGGGCACGCCGGCCGATTCGGTCGGCACCAGCCCGTCGAGTACTGCGAGGATCAACCCGACAACGATGGCGGTGACTGCGATGTCGAACGGGAGGGCTCCGCTGGCCTTCAGCGTGCCGAACAGTGGGACATCGATCGACCCGACCCGCTGATCGATCAGCGCTCGGCCCAAGAGCAGGGGTGCAGCGGCCACGGCCGTCACGCCGAGGACGCCGCCGGCGACCAGCGCAAGGGCGTTGCGGGGGCGGGCGAGGCCGGCGATGGTGCGGAGAATGGCGATTGCGCCCAGCACCAAGCCGGCAGCGAAACCCCCACCTGGATTGTTGTGGCCGGCCAGCAACACGTAGAGCGCGATGACGAGCGCCGGTGGGGTTGCGGTGAGGACACCGCGGCGCAGCACGGTGGAACTGGCGGCGATCATGATGGGTCCTCCGATCGGTGTGCGGTGGCGAGAGCGAGGATGCCGATGGCAACCGTTGCCAGCACCACGACCTCACCCAGGGTGTCGAGTCCACGAATGTCGGTCAGGATCACGTTGACGATGTTCTTGCCTCCTCCGTCGGCCAGCGAGCCGTCGGCCAGCGCCTCGAGCGGTACCTGTCCGACAGGTCGGGAGCCGGAGGCGATGAGCCCCACCATGACGGCAGCTCCGCCGAGCCCGGCGAGGCTGATCCGCAGCAGCTTCCACGAGCCGGTTGGTGAAGGGAACCTCTGGCTGAGCCGCCCCAGGCCGAGCACGAACCCGACCACGATGACCGTCTCGACCAACAGTTGGGTGAGCGCCAGATCGGGTGCACCATGGGCGACGAACAGCCCGGTCACACCGGTACCGACCGCGCCAAGGGTCAAGGCTGCCCCCAGACGTGAGTCGACGAATGCCCCGGCGATCGCCGACACGGCCACGACGAGCGCGAGGAACCCCTGGGCCGGGTTGTCCCACCAGACCAGTCGGTCGACTGACAGCTCGGCCACGAAGGGGATCGTTGCCACGGTGACGACCGCAAAGGTGGTCACGAGGTAGACGGGCAAGGAACCGTGTTGCACATGGGCGGTGACGCGTACCGCGACTCGGAGTATCCCGTCGATGGCGGAGTCGGCCAACTCGGCGCCGACGGGTGACGGTGCGGGCGGTATGGGTCGTCGGGCCAACAAGGCTCCCAGCATGCTCCCCAGCAGCAAGATCGCCAGCGACACGACGAACGCGGTCTTCAGCCCGGGCCAGGCAACGAGCCGATAGCCCGCCGCCTTCTCGTCGAGCTCGGTGACCGCCGGCACAACGATGTCGTTGACGATGCCCACAACGAAGAATCCGACGACGCTCACGATGGCCAGGAAGGCCGATGGGATGGCCATGGCGGGTCTTGACGGGGCGACCGGGGTCGGGGCCCAGACCTGCGCTGAGGCGGTACCCGCTGAGGGCGTGTTGCCGAACAGTCCGATGAGGAGACGGATGGTGTAGGCAACGGTGAGGACTGATCCACCGATGACCACGACGCTGACGACCTGCTTCTCCAGCCCGTCGAGTCCCAACGCTGCCTCGATCGCGGCTTCCTTGGCCGTGAATCCCAGGAGTAGCGGTGCGCCCGCCATCGACAGACCTGCAGCGATGGCTGAGGCACACGCGAGGGGCATGGACCGGGCAAGGCCTCGCAGCTCAGTGATATCCCGGGTGCCTGTCCGGATGTCGATCTCACCCACGACGAGGAACAGCGCTGCCTTGAAGATGGCGTGAGCGAACACGATCGCCAGCGCGGCAAAGGTCGCTTTGGGCGAGCCGGCGGCGAGCAGGGTGATCATGAGGCCCAGCTGGGACACGGTTCCCCACGCCAGAATGAGCTTGGCGTCGCGGTGTCTGAGCGCGCCGAGCGCTCCCCAGATCACCGAGGCGCCTCCGACACCGATTCCTGCCAGCTTCCAGGCGGCGATGTCGGTGAAGGCAGGCCCGGCCACCGCAACCAGCAACACACCTGCCTTGACCATGGTGGCCGAGTGGAGGTAGGCGCTGACCGGCGTCGGAGCTGCCATCGCCCCGGGCAGCCAAACATGGAAGGGGACCTGGGCGGACTTGGTGGCGGCCCCGACGATGATGAGCAAGGCAGCAATCGATGCGCCGCCGCCGTTGATCGGTCGGAGGTCGGTCAGGGTCGAGGTCCCCGATCCGTTGGTCAACACCAGCAGACCCCCGAGGAGTGCCAGACCACCACCACCGGTCAGGAGGAGGGCACGTCGGGCCGCGGTCCGCACGGACTCGCTCGTGTTCTTGTAGCCGACCAGTAGGAACGAGGTGATCGACGTGAGCTCCCAGAAGATGAAGAGGGTCCAGACCGAATCGGCCCAGACCAGGCCGAGCATCGAGGTCGAAAAGGCGAGGAGCGCAGGAGGAAACCGAGCGCCCCCGTCGGCCGAGGCATCGAAGTAGCCGGTGGCGTAGGCGAAGACGAGCGTGCCGATTCCCGACACCAGCAGTGTCATCATCAACGCCAGCTCGTCGATTCTGAAGCGGAACGACAGATCGAGTCCTTCCACCCAGACGAGTTCCCGGATCGTCGGTTCCGTCTGGGTCGCCAACCCCGCCACCGCCCAGGCAGCGGTGATGGCCGGCGCGATCGCAGCGACCAGGAGTCCGGTTCGCATCGAGCGGCGCCCCAGAACTCCGCACGCGACGATGCCGATCACGTGGGCGAGGAGGAGGATCCAGACCATGGAGGGGACCATACCCCGAACATCTTACAGAGATTGCGGATAAGATGATTCAGAATACATCTATTAAATAATAGATATTAAAACAGCGGCTTCATGTAGAGGGCTTTGTGAAAGCACTATTAATTTAGCGGCACTGTGGATGATGTGATCGGAAGAGAGAGGTAGTCTGGTGTCGATG
>JAHECQ010000166.1:6707-8363 GCA_024641625.1 Acidimicrobiales bacterium
CCCCTGGACGGTCCCTCCTGGACCTTCCTCACGAATCACGCTCATGTGTTGATAGCCATCAGTCGAAACCCGGAGCTACGTCAGCGGGACATTGCCGAAGCGGTGGGAATCACGGTCGGGGCCGTTCAACGCATCATCCATGAGCTCGAACAGGACGGCTATCTGGTGAGTGAGCGGGTCGGGCGACGGAACCGTTATCAGCTCGTTCGCAGCAAGCCGCTGCGGCATCGTCTCGAGGACCAGCACACCATCGACGATCTCGTCACCTCACTGCAGTAGTTCACTCTCGTCGAGGTGATGGCAGGCAACCGGGTTGCCACTGGCGGAGTGGGACCTGTTCGATCCGAGAAGTTCCTGAAAAGCGAGAAGTTCCCTACCGAGGAGGTGGCCTGTGGCCGAATGGTCCAACTGGTCCGGTCGACAAACCGATACACCGCAGCGTGTCCTGCGCCCGAGCAGCGAGGAGGAGATCGTGGCGGCCGTGCTGGGGGCGAGGACGGACAATCTCGTTGTCCGGGCCGTCGGGGCTTCGCACAGCCACTCTCGAGTGGCGGCCACCAGCGGTTTGTTGGTCGAACTCGATGCGTGGCAGGGCATCGAGGAGGTCGATCGGGACGCGCGCACGGCTCGCCTGCGTTCGGGGACGCGGATCTTCCAATTGGGACAGCCGTTGCACGAGGCAGGGTTGGCGCTCCGCAATCAGGGAGATATCGACAAACAGAGCATCGCCGGAGCCATCGCCACCGGGACCCACGGCACAGGACCCGTGCTCCAGAACTTCTCCTCGTCGGTGTTGGCTCTTCGCCTCGCGCTCGGCGATGGCGAGATCGTCGAGTGCGACCGAGACCGGAACCGGGAACTGTTCGAAGCCGCCCGTCACTCCCTCGGTGGTGTCGGTCTGGTCACCGAGGTGACGCTGGCACTCCGATCGCGCTATCGGTTGCACGAGACCTTGTGGAGCGAGCACCCCGACGAGGTCTTCGGTCGCATCGACGACTTGATCGCCGCGACCCGTCACTTCGAGTTCTTCTGGATGCCCCAGGGCGACTTCTGCGCCTGCAAGACCCTGGCCGAGACCGATGCCGAGGTCGACCCGATGCCCGACAAGAAAAATGAACGGATCGGCTGGAGTCACGAGATCATCTCGTCGGTGCGGGACGTCAAGCACACCGAGATGGAGTATTCGGTCCCCGCTCACCTGGGGCCGGCCTGCTTTCTCGAGCTTCGGAAGATGTTGCTGCGAGACTTTCCCGATCTCCAATGGCCGCTCGAGTATCGGACGCTGGCATCCGACGACATCTGGATCAGCACTGCCAGTCATCGCGAAACCGTCACCATCTCGGCCCACCAGGACATCTCGCTCGACGACCGGCCACTGTTCGAGGCCTGCGAGAAGATCTTCCGTACCTACGAGGGCCGTCCCCATTGGGGCAAGGTTCACTACCGCAGCGGGGAGGAACTGGCAGCGCTGTACCCCCGGTATCCCGACTGGTGGCGGGTGCGCGACGAGGTCGATCCCGAGGGCCGATTCCTCACACCGTACCTGCGTTCGCTGAGGCCCTGAGGAGGACGGCGCCAGCTAGGGTGTTGATCGTCGAGGGCGCCTGGGAGTGACCGCAGGCGCGTGGGTCAGGAGCCGACGTGAACAAACTCCCC
>JAHECQ010000167.1 GCA_024641625.1 Acidimicrobiales bacterium
AGACGCGTTCCTTGGCCCGAGCCTTCTCCTCGTCGCGTCGGGCGCCGCCGAACAGCGCATCGAATCGGTACTCCTCGATGGCGTGGAGCAGCGCGGCTGTCTGGAGCCCGTTGCGGGAGGCCCGAGGCCCGGTTTCCTCCACCACGTCACCGCGGTCGATGGCTTCCTGGACCGAGGCGACGATCAGTCGGAGGCCGCTCTCGGCCACTCGACGGTCCCGGTACTCGATCACCTCGTCGAAGTTGTGCCCGGTGTCGACATGCATGATCGGGAACGGGACCTTCGCAGGGTGGAAGGCCTTGACGGCGAGATGAAGCATGACGATCGAGTCCTTGCCCCCGGAAAACAGCATGACCGGACGCTCGAATTCGGCGGCAACCTCACGGATGATGTGGATTGCTTCGGCTTCGAGGGCTCGGAGATCGGTGAGCTGGTAGTTGGAGACCATCACTCGTTCCTTGTCGGCAGGGAGACAGATCAGCTTACGATTTCGAGAGGCAACATCCCGGACTGTGTGAATCAAGGACTGTGTGACATCGGCATCTCAAGAGCAGTCCGGTCCGACCGATGGGTGGTAGTCATTGATTGCTCACGCGCCCGTTCGATAGTTGCGTGTTGCCGACGCCGTGAGAGAGGTAGCGCCAAATGGTGGTGGCCAGGGATGCAGACCCCAGAGATCTGATGGTCAGCCGGGACTCTGTGGTGCAGATCGGCGAGTACTCGTCGGCCGTACGTCGATGGTGGCCGGTGATCGCTGTCCTGTCGGCGGCCGGTCTGGTTCTCGGTCTTCTCGGCACTTCGCTGCAGACGAGGCAATTCGTAGCCGAGAGCCAGGTGGAGATCAGGCCCCTCGTCATCTCCGGTGACGATCCGGCCACCGACGCCAACCGGCAGGTGAACCCCGAGACCGAGCAGGCCATCGCCAATTCGCAACGCGTCGTCGAACTGGCGTTGGCGCTCCTGAGCGCCGCCGAGGAAACCAGTCCCGGTGCTCCACTCTCGGTCGACCTCGACGATCCGACCCTTCAGGCGAGAGCGTCGGAGCTGGTCCCATCCGTGGATCCCGAACAAGCGCGCGAAGTCGCCGGTGCCATCTCGGTCTCGGTCCCGGGAGACAGCAGAATCCTGCTGTTCGAGGTGGCCGACTCCAATCCCGAGCAGGCGCAGCAGCTTGCACAGGCAACGGCACATTCCTACCTGGCCTTTCGCCGCGATGCCGGCCTCATGGCCACACGGGCAGCGCGAGACCAGCTGATCACCCGCGAAGCGGCGTTGATCGCCGAGCTCGACGAGTTGGCCGCCGAAATGGGCGCCGCCGGCGATGACGTCACCCGGGTCCAGGCTCTGTCGTACCGAGAAATCTCGAAACGGGAAGAACTTGCCGGTATCGGTGCCAAGCTGGCGAACATCGACTCGATCAGCGTCGACCCCGGAGAGGTCCTCAACGACGCCGGACTTCCCGACACCACCAGCGGTCTGCCGAAGATGGCGGGTCCGTTGTTCGGGGTGCTGCTCGGATTGTTCGCCGGTCTCACCACTGCCTTCCTGCTCGACCGTCGCGATGACCGGGTGCGATCGCGGGGCGGGGACATCTCGGCCATGGGTCTCAGCGTGTTGGGTACCGTGCCCGTTCACGGTGGCCTGTTCCGCAAGGGCTCTGGTTCGGCCATCGCCGAACTCAACAGTCCGGCGGGCGAGGCCTATCGTCGTGTTCAGGGGTCGCTGCTCTTCAACCTCGATCAGAGCGACAAGTCCGTCCTGCTCGTCGCCGGTACCAACAACCCACACTCTGCAACCACCGTTGCCGCCAACCTGGCTGTGGCCGCAGCTCGTTCCGGACGTCGAACCCTGCTCATCGGTGCGGACCTTCGACGGCCGAGCCTGCACGATCGCTTCGAGATCTCGAACCCGGTCGGACTCACCGATGTGCTGACCGGCGCAGTACCGATAGCCAAGGCGATCCAAACCATCGACGGGGTGGCCAACCTGCAGGTGCTCACTGCGGGGAGCCCGGTGAAGGAGCCGTCCCGCTTGTTGCAGGGTGATGCGCTCGGTCGCCTGGTCTCGAGTGCTCGAACGCAGTTCGATCTCGTGGTCTTCGAGGCTCCGCCGGTGCTTCAGGTGGCTGATGCAGTCGACCTGGCTCGGCTGGCCGAAGGCGCCGTGCTCGTCATCGAACCCAATCGCGCAACCCGTGTCGGTGTGGCGCAGTCCGTCGAGCAGCTTCGTCTGGTGGGTGCCGAGGTGGTCGGCACCATCGTGGCCGAGCCCGACGAAAGCTGAGCCCAGCCGAATGCTGAACTGATGACCGTGATGAGGAGCGAGACGTGCTGACCCAGGACGCGCCGATGGTGCGACGGCCCGAGTCCGAGGCGCTCCTGCCGGCCTGGCCCTTCGTCCTGATGATCGCGTGGATGCCCTTGTGGTTCGTGCTCGGGCTTGCCGGGTTCACCTGGGTGATCTTCGCCCTGCCCATGGCGGCGTCGCTCGTTCGGCGCCGCAATCTGATCGCGCCGAAGGGGAGTGGCCTGTGGCTGCTGTTCCTCCTTGCCGTCGGCGCGTCGGTATTGAGCATCGATGACTCACCGCGCCTGGCCGGGTGGATCCTGCGGCTCGGCTACTACCTGGGGGCCACGGTCTTCGGACTGTACGTTCTCAACGGAGCCGAGGGGCTCCCTGTGTGGAGGATCGTGCGAGCCTTCACGATCCTTTGGCTGGCCACGGTCGCCGGCGGGTACCTCGCCTTCGTGCTCGGCGACTTCGGATTTCGCTCACCGATGGCCCACCTGATCCCGGACGGGCTCGCCTCCAACGAACTCATTGCCACACTCGTCCGCCCGAGTTTCGCCGACCTCCAGGACATCATCGGGTTCCCGGTTCCTCGGCCGAAGGCCCCCTTTCCCTACACCAACAGCTGGGGATCGATGCTGGCGTTGCTCACGCCCGTCGCCCTGATCGCAGTGAAGAACGCCAAGGAGATCGGGCTGCCTCCGAAACTGCTCAGAGGCGCCCTGTACGCGTCGGTGGTCCCCGGGGTGATCTCCCTCAACCGTGGGCTCTGGCTGAGTCTGGGGCTCGGACTCTGCTACGCAGCGGTCCGTCTCGGCATTGCCGGCCAGAGCAAGGCGCTGCGAAATCTGGTGATCGCCGCGGTGTTGGGTGTGGTTCTCCTGGCCGTCACTCCGCTGGGCAGCATCGTCGAGACACGAATCGAGACGGGGCACTCCAATGCCGATCGCTTCGAACTGGCCATCGACGCGTTCCGGGGGGCGCAGGAACGACCACTGTTCGGCTGGGGCGCTCCTCGGCCGAACGTGCGTAACCTCCCCTCGGTGGGCACCCACGGTCAGGCATGGTTCGTGATGTTCTCGTACGGTTTCGTGGGTTTGGTGGGTTACTTCGGCGCGTTCATCACCATGGCATGGCATACCCGCAAGCAGGCCTCGGTCGAGGGCATGTGGGCGCATGTGATCATCATCATCGGTCTCATCCAGGCGCCGTTCTACCTCCACGTACCCCATCAGCTGTTCATGATGATGGGGGCTGCGGCGTTGGCGCTGCGGCTTCAGGCGACGCCCTCGATCGCCGGTCCACTGGATCAATCGCAACGGCGGTCATGAGCACTCGGTTCGGTGTCATCCTCCGAGTCTGTTCGCTTCTCGCGCTCGGCGGGTGCATCACGCAGACTTCGTCGAACTCCCAGGCACCCGGAACCGAGGTCTCGATCGGATCGGATCGGCCGCCGATGATCGGGATCGCGGTACCCAGGAGTCGGGCGGCCATCGTGGCTCAGGTGGAGGAGTCGATCGGGGTGCCCTTCGACGTGATCCGGGTGTTCCGCCGCTGGGACGCCCCTCTGCTCGATGATGATCTGACGGCTCTCATCGACGGAGGGCACCGTCTTCACCTGTCGTTGCGTCCGGTCCGAGCAGACGGTTCCCCGATCGCGTGGATCGATCTGGCCACGGCTCAGCCTGGTCAACCTCTCTATTCCGAGCTCGAGACCCGCCTGGCGGAGGTGGCCGCAATGCCCGCCGGCACGTACTTCACGATGAGCCATGAACCCGAGTCCAAGGAAGGCAAGGTCAACGGCGACGCCTCGGCCTTCAAGGCAATGTGGCAGAGAGTGGCCACGCTGCTCGAGGAGCAGGGCGGCGAGGACATTGTGATGGTGTGGACCATGACCGGCGGGGCCTTCAGCGACGATCGTGCCCAAGCGTGGTACCCGGGTGATGACGTTGTGGATGTCGTCGGTACCGACAGCTACAACTGGTTCACCTGCCAGGGCACCGAACGCCGCTGGTACGAGTTGGAACAGCTGTTGTCCCAACCACTCGACTTTGCCCGCGCCCACGGCAAACCTCTGGCGGTGCCCGAGTTCGCCTCCGCCGCCGATCCTGCTGATCCCCAACGGCGGGCCCAGTGGATGCGGAATGCCGCGCAGTACCTCACCGGACGGGGGGCCGATGGCTCGATCGAGTACGTCGCCTGGTTCAACGTGACGTCGCCTGGGGGCACCTACCCGAACTGCGTCTGGGACTATGACACCACGACCACGTCGACCGAGGCCTTTGCCGAGCTCGTTCGCTCCCTCTCCCGAGGCTGAGCAGTGGGGGCGCCCGTGGTGGATCATGCCTCCCGAGCCGGAGCAGCACCGGGCAACCGCGCAGCGATACCACGAGGAACGAGTTGATCGAGCCCGATGAGCACGTGCATCACCGCCAGGGCAGCCACGACCCCCATGCCCCCCAGCACCGCTGACACCACCAGGCTGCTGAACGCTGACCCGAGGACGGCGCGGCTCACCAGCGATGCAGGGATCACGCCGACGCTGGACGCGATCGCGGCCAGCGTCGCCGGCCGACTCCACGCTGTGAGCCCGCTGCTGCGATGAACCAACACCGACGCCAGCCCGTTCTGGATGGCGACGCTGACGGCCCAGGCCCACGCAGCCCCGGCAATGCCCATTGACGGAGTCAGCACGATGACCAGCAACACGTCGGTGGCCAGTGCCACCACGATGGCGGCCAGGGAAGCCTTGCTCCTACCGAGCATCAGGAGCGTCAGATCGATGGGACCGGCGGCCGCGCTGGCCATCATCCCCAGCGCGAGGATCGTGAGCACGCGGGAGTCAGCCACATAGCTCGACTCGAGCAGGCGAGCCAGGGGCTCGGGGTTCAGCGCAACGAGCAGGAAGTAGGGCCAAGCGGTGAGCACCAGCCAGCCGGTGACCTGTTGGAGCAGCCTTGCCGATTCGGTCCGGTCGGAACGGCTGATGGCTCGACGCAGGTGTGGGGCCACGCTTTGACCGATGGAGAAGATGAGGAAGTTCCCCGCGGTGATGTAGCGCGACAGCGCACCGTAGACGCCGGCCATCTCCTTGCCGACGAACGCGCTGACGAGGATGACATCGATCCGTTCGAGTGCCATCTGCAGGGCGGTGGAGATCGATCTCGGTCGGGTATAGGTCCAGAACTCCTTGGACGGAACCGGAGGTGGGGCTCCGACACCGGATGCCATCCGCAACCCGCCGAGTCGGACCACGCTCGTGATGGCGCCCACGAAACCAAGGATGATCGGCAGGCTCCAGGCCAGCGCGATCTCCCAGGCAACAGCCTCGCGCCCCAGCACGGTTACGGCGAGCAGGATGATCTGGAGACTCGGCCGCAAAACCTGACCGATCATGACGGTAGGGGTCATCGTGCCGAGACCGCGGGAGGCGCCCAACAACGTCGTCGTCAGCGCAAAGGCGGGAACCGTGGCGGCTTCGATGCGAATCATCATGGTCAGATCGCTCGATCCATCGGCGACCATCCGGGAGATGGGTGCGGCGAACAGGACCAGACCGACAGCCAGCATCATCGAGATCAGCGCTACCGGCCCTGCGGCTGTCCGCAGGAGCGAACCGGGGCTCGGGTCGTCACCGGACAGCGCCTGGGGCAGGAAGAACACCATGCCGGTCTGGGTGCCGAGGCCCGCCGCATTTCCGGCGATGGTGGCGATTGCCGTGGCCACGAAGAAGATGCCAGCTTGTTCGGCTCCGCGTCGGGAGACCAGCCAGGCGATGAAGAAGTTGGCGATGGTGGTGATGACGGCACCCAGCAATGCGAGCCCAGAGGCGGTTGCGGTGCCCTGGTTGGGTCGGATCACGTGGCCGCCGAGTCCGGTCCCGGGGCGTCGAGGCGATGCTTGATCGTGTCGAGCAGGTGTCGATCGAGGGGACCGAGGTGCTCGGGTTCCCAACCCTCGCCCAGGAGTCTCGACTCGCGCGCCAGGATCTCGCACAGATACAGATCGATGACCGCCTCGACATCGGTGGTGACCGGTCCGCCGGGGATTCGACCGAGCAGGTCCGGGGCATCGGTCACGACGGCGGAGATGGCCGCCGCTTCTCCCTTGGAACGTCGTGCCTGTTCGAAGACCAGATGGAGTGCATCGAACCCCACCGGGCGGCCGTCGGCGGCGAATTCCCAATCCCAGACCGAGCTGAGGGGGCCTCGCGAGGTCGCAGTGTTCCATGGGGTCAAGTCGCCGTGCCACAGCCCGAACTCGATGACGGTGTCGCCGTGGCGATCGAGTATCCGGTCGAGATCGACCGTGCCGGCCAGCAACGTCCGCCACTGGGACACGAGACCGAAGTCGCTCAGCGTCTGTCGGTGGCTACCCAGGCATCGAGCGAGCGCAGTGGTGAGCGCGAGGGGAAGCGGCCCGTGCCGATGGGAGCGCAGGGGGGTGGGAATGGGCGAGGTGACCACGACCTCGACCGGACGGTCGGTGTAGACGAAGGTCTCGTGAAGCAGCACGACCGGTGCCCGAAGACCGGTCGGGAGACGGCCATCGATGGTCCTCAGCCAGTGGGCCTCGTTCGAGATGAGCTCGCGGGTGAAGGGAGACCAGGCAACCTTGGCGTATCCAACCACCTTGCCGTCGGGTCGGATGAGCTGGATGACCGGCTTGCGGTTGCGTCGTCGCGGGCCGACGCTGAGAGCCGGAATGATCTCGGGCTCGCCCAGTGCGTGGGCAAGTTGGTCGATCAGTGTGAACGACTCGAGTTCGATCATCTCGCCGCCTGCGATTGACAGCGCCCCGACTTGGGCCAGGCCCTGACCGGCGATGCCGAACAAGCGTTGCCTCCAGGTCCTTGCATCGTGCCCTCGATGAAGCGACGCCCGGGCGACTGCCTTCGGGTGGACAGGGATCAACAGTTGAGGGTCGTCGCAACTCGGGCGGGCCAAGTACCGGCGCCTCGGTCCCGTGGTGGCCGACGTACCTCCCAGCGTGTCTCGAAGCCAGGCCAGGTCTCCGGACAGGGAAAAATCTGCGTGCGTGGCCGGCCCGCTGGGAGCCTCGTGATGGTGGATGGATGTTCCCGACCGGGGCATCTCGGGCCTCCTAACGATTCAAACAGTAGGGCCGTGGTGCCGACGAGAGAGGCATGTCCCTCGCCTGGCCACTCGGGCGTGAACTCGACCGACCCAGGACCGAACCAGTGCAACGTCTAAGATCGAGAGATCCGATTGGAGCGGTGCGGGGATCCACCGATGGCGCGAGGAAGTTTCGTCCATGACCGATCACACAACGACGAAGGTCCTGTTCGTCTGTTCCTCGGGTGGGCACCTGTCGCAACTCCTGCAGCTTCGTCCTTGGTGGGTCAACCACCAACGTCGTTGGGTGACCTTCGACCTGGAGGACGCCCGATCAAAGCTCGTCGGGGAGGAATTGATTCCAGCGCACTACCCGACCACGAGGAACGCGCTGAATTTGATCCGGAACTTCGGTCTCGCTCGGAGGCAGCTGATGGACTGGGAACCGGACGTGATCATCTCCAACGGAGCCGCCGTGGCTGTCCCGTTCTTCGTTCTCGGTCGCCTGAAGGGGATTCCCACGGTGTATCTCGAGGTGTATGACCGGATCGACTCTCGCACGTTGACGGGACGGCTCGTTCGTCCCTTCACGACGGAGTTCTGCGTCCAGTGGCCCGAACAGCAACGCATCAATCCCGGCAGTGTCCTGGTCGGACCGCTGTACTGAGTCTGGAGGGCGTGTGAATTCAGCGATCGTCGTCATCTCCGTCGGCACCGATCATCATCCCTTCGACCGGCTGGTCGCCTGGGCGGCCCGTTGGGCAACGGATCATCCGGACTGCAAGGTGATCATCCAACGTGGAACCTCGGTGGCGCCCCCGGGAGTCGAGAGTCACGAGCAGATCCCACACGCCGAGCTGCGGAGTCTGTTCCGTAGTGCAACCGCGGTGGTCAGTCACGGCGGGCCCTCGACGTTGATGGACGCAAGAATGGCCGGTCGGTTTCCGATCGTCGTTCCCCGGGACCCGCGGCTCGGGGAGCACATCGACGACCA
>JAHECQ010000168.1 GCA_024641625.1 Acidimicrobiales bacterium
GCGACGTTCCGCTCAGCGCGCCGACGGCGTTGGCCACGATGGTCGCTCGTCAGGGGGTGGACCTCCCGATACCCGATCTCCTGGGCCCCCTGGTCCCCATCTTGCAGGACGCCGCCAGGGCACGGCCTGATCATCGACTGACCGCCGCTCAGTTGGCCGAGGCGTTGCTTCGCCTTGCGCCAACCCTGCCTCGGCCCGAGCCATTGCCACTGTCGAGGCTCAGCACCCCGGCCGTGTCGGGCACGGCGTCGTCCGAGGCGACCACCGCTGCGGAGGCGCCGGGCGTGCTCGTGTTGTCCGATCCGGATCCGACGGTCGATCTCCGGACGTCGGCGCCGGCCGATGTCACCGAATCGTTGCCCGCTCCGGATCCGTTGCCTGGGTCCGGGAACCCTGACGACTCCTCCACCGGCGAGCCGGGACCTGTCCCGACCGACCCGGTTGCTGAGGGCCCGCCGTCTCGCCGACGGCTCCGAGCCGTCCTCCCTCTCATCCTGGCGTTCTTCGCCGTCGGTGCGGTGTTCGGTGCCTTGCACCTCATCGATCGTCCACCCGAGGTGGTGGCACCGGTCACCCATCCCGTCGGGGAGTTCAAGGGACGTCCGGCCGACGAAGTCGAGGCCGAGATCGCAGCCAACAACTGGAGACTCCTGTTCACCACGGCGCGTGAGGATGGCTTCGCCAAGGGGACGGTGATCCGTCAGGCACCGCCGGCCGGCACCGCGCTGGCCGAAGGCGCCGAGGTGAGTCTGGTGATCTCCGAGGGATTCGCACTTCGCCCGGTTCCCCAGCTCGAGGGTCTCCCCCGCAGCGAAGCGCTGGCTGCGCTGTCGGCTGCAGGATTGCTGATGGGCGGCACGGCCGAGGAGTACAGCGAGACCGTGCCATCCGAGGTCATCATCCGGGCCTCGTTGCCGGCCGGCCAGGAGGTCGAGGGCAACACGACGGTCGACATCGTCTGGAGCCTCGGGCCGGAACCTCGCATCATCGCCGACTTCGTCGGTCAGCTCGGTAGCGAGGCAGTCGACCGACTCCAGAGCGCAGGCCTCGTTGTCGACCTTGTGGAAGAGTACTCCCAGACCGTCGGTGAGGGGCTGGTCATCTCGGTATCGCCGGCCGCCGGCAGGTCGGTGGCGAAGGGATCGACCGTGCAGGTGGTCGTCTCGCTGGGGCTGCCGTTCGTGCGGGTTCCCGACGTCTCGGGCATGCAGGCTGCAAGGGCGGCCGATGAGCTGGCCGATCAGGGTTTCGAGGTGGTCGATACGGTTGGCCCCCCCAACGCGGAGGTGCTGGCCACCTCACCCCCGGCAGGTGAGTCGGTGCGCCAGGGCAGCGAGATCGTCATCTTCACCCGGCAGTAGGCGCGTCGAACTCGGCAGGTTCGCGCCGTTCCGAAGTCCTGCTCCGGAGAGGAGGATCTAGCGCTGCGTGAGCGCGTCCAGCCGCTCGTACAGCTCGGCGACCTCCGCAGTGGCCGGCTGCATCGCCGCTTGGCCCTGCAAGGCGAGAAGCTTGGAGACATCGCCCTCGACCAGGATCTTTCCGGAGAAGAACGCCTGCATGCCCGCCTGCGGGTCGCGGTTGACGAAGAGCGTGTAGGCGGTGTCGTAGTCGAGCGTGATCGTCAGCTCGGGTGAGTCGAGATGTCCCGTTTCGACCAGTACCTGACCACCGGTGGTATCGATGTGACCGAGGAGGTCGCCATCTTGATGAGGGGACCCGGTGACGATCACGTTGACCCGGGCCGGAGGCGGTGACTCGGGAATTCGGTCGGCGTATTCCTGACGCAGGGCGCGCACCGCCCCGATCCATGCTTCGGACAGGAAGGGATGGCGTTCACTCATGATCTGCATTCTTTCGGGTTCTCCGGTCGTTGCCGCGCCGCATCGGGTGAAATCGTCGGTCGGTCCACCACCGACTGCGTCGCGGCGACTTCAACGTGCGGCTGCGATCTCCCGGATGAGACCGTCATCGAATGGCGCGGGCAGCACCAGCACCAAGGCGTCGACTCCCACGTCGGCCAACCGCCGTCTCCCGGCGGAGTCCGGGTCGAGCCACGATGGTTCGAAGACGGCGTAGGTGCTCATCAGCAGGGAGCCGGCTCGGTGGGTGTGGGCCTCGCGGGCGCTGGATGCCAAGGACTCGAGGTTGTCCGCGGTTGCGATGGTGTTGAAGCCATCCGCGTACTCGCCGGCCAGCCGGGCCATGCGCGGGCCGTAGCCGGCCACGATCACGGGCGGTCGAACGGCCGGAACGAGGAAGCCGCTGCTGCCGGCCAGTGAATACAGCGAACCCGTCCAAGGAGCGTCGGATCCCGACCAGAGATGCTCGAGGATCGACAGGAGCTCGACGACTCGCCCACGCCGCTCAGCAGCGGAGTGGTTGAGGACCGGCCGAGCCGGGTCGGTATCGGTCGGGTTGGCGCTGGTTGAGTTGTCACTGGTTGAGCTGTCACTGTTGACGAGGCCGGCCCATTCCAGCTCGGCGCCGTAGTTCCCGATCCCGCCACCGGCCCCCACGCCCACCCGGAGCCGACCACCGGTCAGTTCCTGCACCGTGGCCAATGCCTGGGCCAACACCACAGGGTGGCGGGCGATCGGGTTCAGGACCATCGGCCCGATCGAAGCCCGCTCGGTGGCCTCGGCCAACAGCGTCAGTACGGTGAAACACTCGATCACCCACCGTCGGTCGGCGTGGACCTGCCCACTCAGGTGGTCCATGGTCCACAGCGCGGTGATTCCCAGGCCATCGGCCAGGTGCGCTGCGTTGCGGAGCTCCCTCGGATCTGCGTCGAAGGTCGAGAGCATCAACTCGAGTTCCACGGCGTCAGCGTGTCGATTCCGGGGGTGACGCAGTGCGTTCGGCTCCTCGGAGCGGGCGGCCGGGGCGTTCGGGAAGGGCCGTGTGATGGAGCGCTGCGTCGATCAGTTGCATCGGGTGAATGGTCGGCACCCCGACGCTTCCCAGGTGCATGCTGCAACCCGGGTTGGCCGACGCGACCCAGTCAGCATCGACCCGGCCGATCGATGCAACCTTGCGATCGCGGATCTGCCCGGCGAGTTGGGGCTGGAGCACCGAGTAGGCACCTCCTGCTCCGCAACAGAGGCCATCGTCGTCGAGTTCGAGAAGCTCGGCGACGAACGGCGCCAGGACCACGCGGGTCGCCTCGTGGACTCGCTGCACATGGCGGAGGTGACACGGGTCCTGCACGGCGACCTTGACCGCGAGTGGTTCGACGCGGGGCAGCCGATCGACTCGGGTGGCCAACCATTCCTGGATGTCGAACACGCGAGCCGAGAACGATCGAGCCTCCTCGGATGCCAGTAGATGCCCGTAGTCCTTCATTGCTGCGCCACAGCCGGCGGAGTCGACCAGGATCGGCCGATCGGGCAACGCCCGCATGAGTTGGGAAGCTCGGCTGCGGGCGTCGTCACCGAGGCCGGCGTGGGTGTGCAGCGCTCCGCAACACGGTGCCAGATCGTTGGTCGGGATGACCGCGATCCCTGCAGCCTCCAGGACCCGCTGTGCGGCGGCGTGGACCTCGCGCTGCCAGACGTCCATGATGCATCCGGTGAACAGGAAGACGGTTTCGTGGTCGGGGGTGTCGACGGTCGCAGAAGGCTCGAGTCGGGTCTGCCGAAGCGGCAGGTCTGCCGGAGCTCCCAGGCGATCGGGAACGATTCGGAGTCGTTGAGCGACGGCCAGGGCTGTGGTGCCGGCCCGCAGCAGTTTGGGCTGGTTGAGCGGCTTGAGTGCCAGTCGCTGCCAGACCGGGGTCAACGATCCCTGCTCGGCCAGGGTCTCGCGAGTTCGTTCCATCAGATGGCCGTAGGGAACGCCGCTCGGGCATGCCGGCTCGCAGCCCCGGCACTGTACGCAGGTGTCGAACGCCTCGAGGACCTCCGGCGTGAGCGGTGCATCGTTGTTCTGCACCTCCCGCATGAGCGCGATCCGCCCCCTCGGCGAGCGACTCTCGTCGCCGGTGACTCTGAACGTGGGGCACGAGGGCAGACAGAGGCCGCACTGCACGCAGGTGTTCAACTCGTCGGGGTCGATGTGGAGATCCATGGGCGTCGTCGTTTCGTCAGGGGCGGCGACCGGGGTTGAGGCGCCCCGTGGGGTCGAACAGCTGCTTCATGCGATCGGCAACCGTTCGGACGGCGGCATCGACCGGTTTCGCCGGTTGGGTGTTGTCGGCGAACAAGAGCCCGACGCCGACCAGCGCGACGAAGCGATCGCCGATTCCCGACACCCGTTGTGGGTTCAGGACCTGGGCCGGCGTGAGCGACCACCGGTGAGGGGGCAGTGGGGGAGCGCCGTCGACCTCGGAGAAGGAGGCGAGCGACCGCAGGACCTGCGCTTCGGCCTCGACGTCGACTCGGTGACCTTCGAGCTTGGCGAAGACACGATCTCCATCGTGAAGCACGACGGCCGGTCGTAGGAGGGCATCGAACACGGTAAGGGGGTCGATGCCCACCGCAGCCATCCACCGCGAGGCCGCAGGGGCCGGATTGGTGCGCAGGATGACTTCCCCGATCAGGCCGAGCGTGCCCAGAGAGCCGACGAGGACCTTGGGGAGGTTGAAGCCGCTGACGTTCTTCACCGTGGGTCCGCCGGCCGTGACCACCTTGCCCTCGGCCGAGACGTAGTCGATCTGGAGGGCGGCATCGCGTACTCGACCCCGCCCGAGGAGTTCGAGATCGTTCTCGCCGACGGCCAGAGCGCCACCGACGGTTCCGCCTCGGTCGGGCAATGCAGACCGCTGCCCAGCTTCGGCCAGGGCCGCGTCGAGTTCAGCGACGGTCGTGCCGGCTCCGACACGGATCGTCATCTCCGCCGGCTGGTAGTCGATGATGCCGGACGGCGCCCTGACCAATCGGGCATCGGCGCTCAGCGGGCCGCCGTGCCCCCAGCGGGTTCGTCCACCTTCGACGGCAACCTGGTCTCGGGACCCGACCTCTTCGGCGAACGCGGTCAAGCGACTGAGATCGATTCGGGTCATGATCAGCCCCACACTCCCGTCGGCACCGCTCGCAGGGCCTGGATGTCGGCACAGGAGTGGCCGATGGGTAGGACCTTCCCCGGGTTGGACCGACACGTCGGATCGAACGACTGACGCAGGCGGTTCTGATGGTCGAGATCATCGTCGGAGAAGGCCTCGGACATGTACTCCTGTTTCTCGACGCCGATGCCGTGCTCGCCCGAGAGGACGCCCCCGGCCGCCAACGAGGCCCGGACGATCTCGGCTCCGGCGTGGTGGACCCGCTCGAGCACGCCGGGTTCGCGCCCGTCGAAGATCAACAGGGGATGAAGGTTGCCGTCGCCGGCGTGGAACACGTTCATGACGAGGAGCTCGTGGCGGTCGGCGATCTCGTAGACCTTGGACAAGACCTCGGCCAACTTGGCCCGAGGGACGACTGTGTCGTGCAGGTAGTAGTCCGGTTTGATCTGCGCGATGGCTCCGAACGCCGTCTTGCGACCCTTCCAGAGCAGGGCTCGTTCGTTGTCCGAAGCTGCCTGGCGTACGTCGGTGGCGCCATGGGCCCGCCCGATCTCGCCGATGCGGGTGGCGTCGATCTCGACCCCGCCCTCGAGCCCCTCGACTTCGGCCAGCAACACGGCGGCGGCATCGGTCGGATAGCCGGCGTGCACGTAATTCTCGACGGCGATGGTGATGCGCTGGTCCATGACTTCCATGGCTGCGGGGACGATGCCGGCAGCGATCACGGCACTCACGGTGTTGGCGGCGTCGGAGACCTGAGCGAACGAGAGCAGCAGGGTGCGGACCGCCGGCGGGTTCTTCGTGAGTCGAACGGCGATCCTGGTGGCGATGCCCAACGTTCCCTCGCTACCGACGAAGGCCCCTCGGAGGTCGAGGCCGTCTTGCTCGGGCTCGAGGCCGCCCAACATGACCAGCTCACCCGAGGGCAACACGACCTCGATGGCCAGGATGTGCGCATCGGTGACGCCATAGGCGAGACAGTGTGGTCCGCCGGAGTTGTTGGCGAGGTTGCCGCCGATGGTGCAGACCTGCTGACTCGAGGGGTCGGGGGCGAAGTGGTAGCCCTGGGGCCGCAGGAACTTCGACAGGTCGAGGTTGATGACCCCCGGCTCGACCCACGCCACCCGGTTGACCTTGTCGACCTCGAGGATCCGGTTCAGCTTGGTGAGTGCGATGACGATTGGGGCACCAAGGGGAATGGCCCCCCCGGCCAGCCCGGTTCCTGCGCCCCGAGGGACGACGGCGCGGTCATGGGCGGCTGCGATCTGCACGATCCGCTGTACCTCGGCCGCCGTCTCCGGGAAGCAGATGGGCCCGGCGACGCCTCCCTCGAACACCGACGCGTCCCGGCGTAACAATGCCCGTTCGGCACCGTCGGTGCGGACACGGGTGCTGGTCTCGCCATCGGAGCCGCGCCGACGACCGAACCGCTTGGACGGCGAATGGTCCGGGAGGGCTCGCCGCAGTTCGGCAAGCAGCTGATCGTCCGTGGTCATGAGGTGGAAATCTAGCCCGGGTAGCCCCGCGGGCCCCTACCAGTCGGGACGCCAGGGCATTCCCGACTTGCCATTGACCGTTTTGGCGGCCAACACCTGATGAACCTCGATCGTGCCTCGGCTGAACTGGGAACTCGACCCGGCCATGTACAGGCGCCAGACCCGCGCCCGACCTTCGCCGACGAGTTCGACCGCCCGCGTCCAGTTGTTGTCCAGGTTGTTCACCCAGTGACGCAGTGTCAGCGCGTAATGTTCGCGCAGGCTCTCCACATGGCGAACCTCGAACCCGGTCCGTTGGATACCCGAGACCAGGCTTCCGATCTCGTGAAGCTCCCCGTTGGGGAACACGTACCGGTGGACGAAGCCGCGACGGTGCACCGCGGTGCGCTCGCGCTTGAGCGGCACCTTCGAGTCGGGCCCCGGTCGTCGACCGATCTGGTGGTTGAGGAGCCGACCACCGGGTACCAGCAGGCTGTGAAGGTGTTCGAAGTAGAGGCGCAGATGTTCGGACCCGACGTGTTCGAACATGCCGATCGAGCTGATGGCGTCGAAGGGGCCGTCATCGATGTCTCGATAGTCCTGCACCCGGATCTCGACCCGGTCGGTCAGGCCGGCGGCCGCCACCCGGGCGCGGGCGATTGCCGCCTGCTCCTTGGAGATCGTGATGCCGACCGCCCGGACCCCGTGATGCTCGGCCGCGTGGAGGACCATGCCTCCCCAGCCACACCCCACATCGAGCAACCGCATGCCGGGCGCCAGCCCGAGCTTGCGCGAGATGAGTTCGTACTTGTTGGCCTGAGCCTGCTCCAGCGAGTCGTCGGATGACTCGAAGACGGCGCAGGAATAGGTCCAGGACGGCCCGAGAACCAGCTCGTAGAAGTCGTTGCCGACGTCGTAGTGGTGACTGATCGACTCGGCGTCCGCCCGTAGGGTGTGACGGTGGAGCAGTCCTCCGATGGCCACCTCCTCGGGGGGGATCGGTGGCGGATTTCGTACGGCGTCGGGGCCGAGCATTCGGATGAAGCGGGCGATCTCCATGGGACTGAGGCGCACATCGGGAAGTCGATCCTGCAAATCGACGAATCCCCAGAGATCGCCCTCGATGTCCAGGGCCCCCGAGACGTAGGCCCGACCGATTCCCAGTTCTCCCGGGGCACGGACGATGTGCTTGAGCGCGTCGACCGACCGGATCACGATGGTCGTCTTGGCATCCGATGGACCGAGGGTCGTTCCATCGGGAAGTCGGAGCTGTACCGGCAGGTCACCCCCGAGGAGGGCAGCGGTGATGGCCTGCACGGGTTCGACGAGGGTGACCTGCTCGCTGCTCGTATGAGACATCGGAGTTCCTCCTGGGGACGGTTGCCAAAAGTGTGCCTCATGCACGGTGGGCAGTCCACACCCTTCGTGGCAGGGCCGATAGGTTGAGCACGTGCCCGATCCCCTCACCCCCGAAGTGGTGGCCAAGGTCGCCGACCTGGCGATGCTCGAGCTGACCGACGACGAACTCCAGAGGTTCACGGCGCAGCTGGCCGCCGTCTTGGAGCACGCCAGGGACGTCGAGGAGCTCGACGTCGCCGATGTGCCGCCGACCCACCACCCCTATCCCCTGGTCAACGTCATGCGTCCCGACGATCCTCGGGCGGCCGGCGGGCCAACAACCGGTGCTGACAACTCGGTGTTCTCCGAGGAGGCGCTGGCCATGGCCCCTGATGTCGAGGATCACCAGTTCAAGGTGCCGCCGGCGTTGGGGGAGGAGCCCTGATGGCGGCGAAGTTC
>JAHECQ010000169.1 GCA_024641625.1 Acidimicrobiales bacterium
CCGAGTTCTTCGAGGTCGAGGAGATCATCGACCCGCGCGACACCAGGCCTCTGCTGTGCGAATGGGTGCGTCTCGCCTACCGGTCGCTGCGGCCCGGGCCCAGTGCATTCACCTATCGGCCCTGATCTGCACCGGCCGATCCGTACAGGCTGAACCTGAACGAGATCTGCCGCGACCGAAGCCTCTAGGCTTGGCGAATGCAGGTTGACGTCCATTTCTACTGCGCCGTGCCGATGGCCGACGCCGGTCTGAACGGTCCGGCTCCCACCGATCGCCGCTACGACAACGCCGACTACATCGCGTGTTACGAGAACCTCGAACACTGGGCGCCAGTGGCCGAATCGCTCGGCTTCGACACGATGTGGCTGACCGAACACCATTTCCAGTACGAGGGCTACGAGGTCGTGCCCAACTTGATCCAGATGGGCCAGCATCTGGCGTCACTCACCACGACGTTGCGCCTCGGTCAGGCGTTCAACGTCGTCCCACAATGGCACCCACTGCGTCTGGACGAGGACTTCGCCCTGGCCGACATCCTCACGAGAGGGCGCATGGTGTTCGGCGTCGGACGAGGCACCGTGCCCCGCGAAGCCGAGACATTGGGTGCCGTGGTGGCCTCCGGCGACAACGAGATGGCGGCCGATCGTGACCGCCTCAACCGCGAGATCTTCGAAGAATCCATGGAGATCATCAAACTCGCCTGGGAGAACGACCGGTTCAGCTTCACCGGGAAGCACTTCGTGCTCCCACCGCCCGGCATCCCCGACCGGGGCAGCACGGTCAAGGACTTGTCGCTGGTGCCCCGGCCGCTGGGGCCGGTCGAGATCTTTCAGCCGGTCACCTCTCCCGACACGCTCGAGTACGTCGCCCGGGTGGGCCATAGCGCCATCCTGACCGGCGGGCCTCCTGAACGCGTCGGACCGCAGTGGGATCTCGTTGCCGAGCGGGCGGCCGCCCACGGGCGGGAGCTCGCTCCGGGCGAGGGTCGGGCCTTCCACATCAACGCCTTGATCGGACGAACGACGGCCGAGGCCTTGGCCATCGGTCGGGACCCTCACGACGAGTACGTGAAGTTCCTGTCGCCCTACGGCCGCTTCAAGCACTACCCGAACTCCGGCTGGCCCGATCAATCCGGTTTCTCCTATCAGCCGAGTATCGAGGAGAGCAGCGAATTCGGTTCGTTGGCTGTCGGCTCCATCGAGCAGGTCGCCGATCTCCTCGGCCGGATAGCCGAGCGCTTGTCGCTCGAGCACCTCATCGTGTTCCCCGATTTCCCCGGTCTCACCCGTGAACAGGTCGACGAGCAGATGTATCTGCTGGCCAGGGAAGTTCTGCCCCGAATCGGGGTCGAGCTCGCGGGGTGAAGTCCGATGGGTCCCTCAGCCGAACGCCGCCAACAATCGGTGGCCGGCGTCGGTGAGGACGGTGTCCTTCTTGGCGAAGCAGAAGCGAGCCAAGTGCCGACCGTCTCGGGGGTCCTGGTAGAAGACCGAGCTTGGCACGGCGACGACCCCGGCGCGTTCGGGGAGCGACAGGCAGAAGTCGACGGTGTCGGCGGCCCCCACGCTCCTGATGTCGACGGTGGCGAAGTAGGTGCCTTCGGGGCTCAGCACCTCGAATCCCGCCTCGGTGAGGAAGCTGCCGAGAAGATCCCTCTTGGCCTGCAGGTCCGATGCGAACGTCGCGAAGTACTCGTCGGCCAGGCGCAGGCCCACCGCAATCGCCGGCTGGAACGGTGCGCCGTTGACGAAGGTCAGGAACTGTTTGGCGGTGCGTACTGCAGCGACCAGTGGCGCAGGTCCACAGACCCATCCGATCTTCCAGCCGGTGAACGAGAAGGTCTTGCCTCCCGATGACACCGTCAGTGTGCGCTCGGCCATGCCGGGGAAGGTGGCCAACGGCTGATGTGCGTGGCCGTCGAAGACGAGATGTTCGTAGACCTCGTCGGTGACCGCCAGGACGTCGTGCTCCTGACAGAGTTCGGCGATCAGCTCGAGCTCCTCGGTGGTGAACACCTTGCCTGTCGGGTTGTGCGGTGTGTTGAGCAGCAGGAGGCGGGTCTTCGGGTTGAACGCCCGACGGAGCTCGTCGGGGTCGAAGACGAAACGGGTGTGGGCGCCTGGCGTCGTTGCCTCCTCGGGCCGTAGCAGCACGCCTCGCATCCGACCGCCGGCCAGGGCCACCCCGGCAGCGTAGGAGTCATAGGTGGGATCGAAGACGACGACCTCGTCGCCGGATTCACACAGTGCCAGCAGCGTCGCGGCGAGCGCTTCGGTGGCGCCGGCGGTGACGAGGATCTCCGACGCCGGATCGAACGAGAGATTCCAGAACCGCGCCTGGTGTTCGGCGACCGCCACGCGCAGATCCTCGATGCCGGGGCCTGGAGGGTACTGATTCACCCCTGCCCGAATGGCGGCGATGGCGGCTTCGGACACTGCGGTGGGCCCGTCGGTGTCGGGGAAGCCCTGACCCAGGTTCAACGCTCCGGTACGGGCCGCCAGGGCCGACATCTCTGCGAAGATGGTGGTGCCGAAACCCTGGAGTCGGCTGGTGAGGAAGGGCAGACGAGTCACCTGCCCAGGTTACGGACAGCGTTCATGCTCCCCGACGCGCGGACTGTCTCGCCTTCAGCTGTCTCACACGGGGCAGAGTGCGGTACGTTTATCGACTGTCTGGCTCGGCCCCTGGCCCAGCGGGCCGATCGGCTCGTCCGGTCGGTTTGTCCGGAGCGGGTGTCGAAACAGACAGTCTCACCAGCAAGGGCGCTGGGGATCCGGGTCCGCTGGATCGCCGGCTTCCGCCGTCTCGATGTCGGGACGGTACCTACAGGGGGTCACGTGACCGATACAGCGGAAAGGGTCGAAGCGCAGACGCTCCAGGGAGTCGTCATTCGTTTCGCCGGCGACTCCGGAGACGGCATGCAGCTGACGGGTGATCGATTCACCTCAGCGAGCGCTATCGCCGGCAACGACTTGGTGACTCTGCCGGACTTCCCGGCCGAGATCCGGGCGCCTCAGGGAACGATCGCCGGTGTGTCGGCCTTCCAGATCCACATCTCCGACCACGCGATCCACACCCCGGGTGATGAACCGGACGTGTTGGTGGCCATGAACCCTGCAGCGTTGAAGAGCGAGCTCAGTCGCCTCAAGCGGGGTGGCACCATCATCTTGAACTCCGACGCCTTCGACGAGCGCAACCTCACCAAGTGCGGGTACGCGGCCGACCCTCGCGAGGACGGGACGCTGTCGGGTTACATCGTGCACGAGGTGCCGATGAACAAGCTGACCATCGATGCCACATCGGATCTCGATGTGAAGAAGCGCGACGCCGAACGTTCGAAGAACTTCTTCGCCTTGGGTCTGGTCACCTGGATGTACAGCCGTCCGCTGCAACCCACCCTCGACTGGATCGATCAGAAGTTCGGCAAGAACCCAGCGGTCGTGGCCTCCAACAAGGCCGCCTTCCACGCCGGGCATGCCTTCGGTGAGACGGCCGAGATGTTCGGCAATCAGTACGAGATCCATTCTGCGCCTCAGGAAGCCGGCACCTACACGAACGTCACCGGCAACATCGCCATGGCCTGGGGCATGATCGCGTCCGGGCAGTTGGCCAAGCTCCCCATCTTCCTCGGCAGCTACCCCATCACGCCTGCCTCCGACATCCTCCACGAGCTGTCGAACCACAAGAACTTCGGAGTGCGCACCTTCCAGGCCGAGGACGAGATCGCCGGTGCCGGCTCGGCGCTCGGTGCTGCGTTCGGTGGCCACTTGGCCTACACCACGACCTCGGGACCCGGTGTGTCGCTCAAGGGCGAAACCATCAGCCTTGCCGCAGCCATCGAGTTGCCCCTGGTGATCATCGACATCCAGCGCGGTGGCCCCTCGACCGGTCTGCCCACCAAGACCGAGGCCAGCGACCTCCTGCTCGCCCTCTATGGCCGTCACGGCGAATCACCGCTACCGGTCGTCGCCGCCTACAGCCCGTCCAATTGTTTCCACATGGCGATCGAGGCCTCACGCATCGCGCTCAAGTACCGCACGCCGGTCATCTTGTTGAGCGACGGCTATCTGGCCAACGGCGCCGAGCCGTGGAAGCTGCCCGACGTCGACACGCTGCCGGACATCAGCGTCGAGTTCACCACGCAACCCAACGACACCGACGCGTCGGGCAACCCCGTGTATCACCCCTACAAGCGCGACGACGTCACGCTCGCTCGTCCCTGGGCGGTTCCGGGCACCGCCGGTCTCGAGCACCGAGTCGGTGGCCTCGAGCGCGAAGCGGTGACGGGCAACGTCAACTACACGCCAGAGAACCACGGGCTCATGACCGACCTCCGTCAGGCAAAGCTCGAAGGCATGGCTGCGGACTTCCCGGATCCGATGCTCAACACTGCGGGCGAGGCCGACATCCTCCTGATCGGCTGGGGTTCGACCCATGGCTCCATCACCGCGGCGGTCGAGCGTTTGCGTGACGAGGGCCGCAAGGTCGACCACGTCCACCTCACCCACATCAACCCGCTTCCGACCAAGCTGCGCGAGATGGTGGCGGGCTACGAGCACGTCATGGTGCCCGAGCTGAACAAGGGGCAGCTCATCAAGGTCCTCCGGGCCGAGTACCTCATCGACGCCAAGCCCATCGCCAAGGTGACAGGGCTTCCCTTCACCGGCGCCGAAATCGTCAATGCCGTGTATTCCGAGATCAACGGAGCCAACTGATGACCGACGTAACCCTCGATCCCACCCAGCGCGGCTACTGGACCTCTGACCAGGAGGTCCGTTGGTGCCCCGGCTGTGGCGACTACGGCATCCTCGCCGCCATGCAGTTCCTGCACACCAGCCTCGACGTCAAACGCGAAGAAACCGTGTTCGTGTCGGGTATCGGTTGCGCTGCTCGCTTCCCGTACTACATGTCGACCTACGGCGTGCACAGAATTCACGGCCGCGCGCCGGCGATTGCCACCGGGCTCGCCCTGGCTCGCCCCGATCTCCACATCTGGGTGGTGGGCGGCGATGGTGACATGCTGTCGATCGGTGGCAACCACCTCATCCACGCGTTGCGCCGCAACGTCAATCTCAAGATCCTGATGTTCAACAATCAGATCTACGGACTGACCAAGGGTCAGTACTCGCCGACCAGCGAGGTGGGCAAGGTCACCAAGTCGACCCCGATGGGTTCGATCGACCCGCCGTTCAACCCGTTGTCGGTTGCCGCCGGTGCCGGTGCGACGTTCATCGCCCGCACCCACGACCTCGACCGCAATCACATGATGGACGTGTTCCAGCGGGCCCACGAGCACAAGGGCGCAGCCTTCGTCGAGATCTACCAGAACTGCAACGTGTTCAACGACGGTGCGTTCGACGCCATCACCAAGCGCTCGGCCCGCGCCGAGAAGATGATCGACCTCGTCCATGGCGAGCCGATCCTCTTCGGAGCCGACAAGCAGCGCGGCGTCGTGTTCGAACACGGCGTGGCCAAGCTGGCCGAGGTCGCGGAGGTCGGTATGGGCGCCATCGCGGTTCACGACGAAACCAACCCGAATCCGACCTTGTCCTTCGCGCTGGCGCAGCTGTCCAATGACCGAGTGTCACCTACCCCCTTCGGTGTGTTCCGCGACGTCCAGACACCGGAATACGCCGAGGCGGTCACCAACCAGCTGCTCGCCTCGAACGAGAAGAACGGTCCCGGTGATCTGGCTGCGCTTCTGCGGTCGGGTGCCACGTGGGAAGTGGCGTAGTCCTCTAGCCTGAACGGGTGACTTCCTTCCTACGCACCTCTCGGCTCACGGTATTGCTCTTGGCCTTGGCGCTCGGTGCTGCGGCCTGCGGCGTGAGCCGAGACGGTGCAGCAAGTGCTTCCTCCGATGGCACCGGAGGGTCGGCGGCTGCATCGTCGGAGCCGACGATCTTCGGGTCCGACCCCGGCGAGGTGGCGGCCTCGCTCTCGTTCTCCGATGGCTCGACCGCCGAGATCACCCGTGGGCAACTGAACGAGGCGGTGTCGGCGGTGCTCGACAGCGAAGGCTTCGTGCAACTCGCCTTTGGTGGAGCGCCACCGGAGAGCATCGACAGCGATGTGTTGACCCAGATGATCGGCGACAAGGTCATCGAGCAGGCCTTCACGGTGGCCGGCGGAACGATCGACGACGATGCCCGTGACGCCGCCGAGACGCAGGTGATCGCCGATCTCGCATCAGGCTTCGAGACCACCGGCGATGCCGATGCCGAGAACAGCGCATCGACCGCAGCCGATGAACTCGGTGCCTACTTCTCCCTGATGGTGAACATCAGAGCCGGCATCGACGGACTCGGTGCCCTGCTCGCCACCGTCGAGTACCCGTGCGTCAGCCACATCCTGGTCGCCACCGAGGGCGAAGCGCAGGACCTCTATGACCAGTTGGCTGATGGTGCCGACTTCGCCACCCTGGCCCAGGCCAACTCGACCGATCCCGGCAGCGCGGCCAACGGCGGCGAACTCGGGTGCCAGCAGCCCGATTCGTGGGTACCGGAGTTCCGTGACGCCATGCTGGAGGCCAAGGTCGGTGAGGTGACCGAGCCGGTGGAGAGCGACTTCGGCTTCCACCTCATCCTCGTCACCGGAAGCGAGGCCAACGGCCAGGAGGCCGCCCAGACCGCGTTGCAGAGCGAATTGGCCGGCGCAACCATCGACGTCGATGAATCGATCGGCGTGTGGACCGACGGCCGAGTGCTGCCGAACCCGTGACCCCATCGCGGGGTCGAGTCGTCGTGTGCGGGCTCGGCCCCGGCGGTCGGGGCGACATCACCCAGGCCACCCAGGACCTGCTCTGCGGCGGATCACCGGTGTTCCTACGGACCCGTCGTCATCCCACTGCGGACTTGGCACCCGACGCGCTCAGTTTCGACGAGGTCTACGACGCAGGTGCGGATCTCCCGTCGGTGTACCACTCGATCGCCGAAGCCCTCGCCGTCGCCGCGTCGCAGGCCGGCCAGGTCGTCTACGCCGTACCGGGCTCGCCGTTGATTCTCGAGCGCTCGGTGGGGCACCTCCGATCGATCGACGGCCTCGAGGTCAGGTTGCTGCCTGCCATTTCGTTCCTTGACGCTGCCTGGGCTCGCTTGGGCATCGATCCGGTAGAGGAGTCGGTTCGGCTGATCGACGGTCACACCTTTGCCCGTGACGCCGCCGGAGAGCGCGGGCCGCTGTTGGTCGCTCACGCTCATGCCTCATGGGTGTTGTCCGATATCAAGCTGGCCATCGATGCGGGCTCTGAACAACGGGTGCTGGTCCTCCATGCGCTCGGCACCCCGGAGGAGTCGATCGTGGAGGTCGCCTGGCCCGACCTCGATCGCGTGGTGGAACCCGATCACCTCACCTCGCTGTATCTGCCCGAAGTGCACGCCCCGGTTGGTCGCGAGCTCCAGAAGACGGTCGAGCTCATGGCCCGGCTGCGGGCCGAGTGCCCTTGGGATCGTGAGCAATCGCACGGCAGTCTGCGCCGCCACCTGATCGAGGAGACCTACGAGGTGATCGAAGCGCTCGATCGCCTCGCCGATGCCGAAGTGGCCGGGATCGAGCCGTCGTTCGAGGACTACGCGTTGCTGGAAGAGGAACTGGGTGATCTGTGGTTCCAAATCTTGTTCCATGCCGAATTGGCCGGCGAAGCCGGCCAATTCGCGATTGCCGATGTGGCTCGGACCCTGCACGACAAGTTGGTCGTCCGTCACCCGCACGTGTTCGCCGGCGCACCGATGCCGGAGTCGTCCGCCGATCTGGTTGGTGGCTGGGAACAACAGAAGCGGCAGGAGAAGGCGCGTCAGTCTGCGATGGATGGCATTCCTCCGGGGCTACCGGCCCTCGCCTTGGCCGAGAAACTGCTGAAGAAGGCCACTCGATCGGGTGGATCGGTGGGCGATGGTTGGCTGGCCGATTCGTTGGCCCGCGGGGTCACGGGCGGCCTGACCGATGACGATGCGCTCGGCGCGCACCTGCTGGCAGCCACCGAGCTTGCCCGGCGGAACAACCTCGATCCCGAACAAGCACTCCGGCGGGCGGCGATGACGGCGATCGAGGACTTTCGGCGAGCCGAGGCCCGATCTGAACGCTGGGTGCTGGGCTAGTCCCCCGATTCCGGCTCGGAAGGGTCGCCCGTCGGTGATGTCGCCGGCGGTGACGGCGAAGCGAACGGGTCGGGAACGTCGGCGCCCTTGGTAGGGCCTGTCCATGGCGCTCCGTCGGTCGGCACCGCCGGTGAAGCCGTGCCGTAGGGCACGGGGCGAGCGG
>JAHECQ010000170.1 GCA_024641625.1 Acidimicrobiales bacterium
CGCCAGCCCATCGAGCACCTGTTCCTCGGATCCGATCAGGTGCAGATCGGCCGGCTCGGTCAGTCCTTCCTTCTCGATGACCGCGGCGTAGGACGGCAGGGCACTGTAGAAGGCCCCGATTTGCCTGGCTTGTTCGTAGGCGGCGGCTCGATCCTCGGTCACACAGATGCGCACCAACGACATGATTCGAGGTTCCGGGCGCCCGGCAGCCTCGGCGGCCGCTCGGACCCGCGGTCCGACATGGGTTCGGATGGTCCGTGGGCCGCACTGACCCACCGTGGTCCCGGCCGCCACCCCGCCGGCGAGTTCGAGCATGCGCGGTCCGAGTCCGGCCAACAACACCGGGGTCGGCTCGGCGTCGATCGCCAACTCACCATGTGCGGTGATCTGTTCGCCGTCGAGCGCCGCAACCCCACCTTCGAGCAAGGGGATCAGGCCCTGGAGGAACTCACGGGTGTACCCGAGTGGGCGATCCCATGACAGGCCGAGGGCCGACTCGACCCCGACCCGGTGGGACGGCCCGACCCCGAGGGTGAACCGTCCGCCCCACGCCGATTGCGCCGTCCGCACGGCCTGGGCGAGTGCAATCGGATGACGCCCATAGAGCGGCACCACCGAGGTCCCCACCTCGTTCAACGACGACGCGTCGCCGACGACCGCGGCCAACGCCACCACCGGGTCGACCGCGTTGGATTGGGACACCCAGAACGAATCGAAGCCCACTTCTGCGGCCCATGCGGCGTACTCACGGACTTCGCCCACCGACGCCAGGGCCACCCCGCCGGCCAGCCCCCACTGCACGCCGAGTCGCCGACCTTCCCGACGGCCCGATTCCACGAACGGCACGACCTCGGTCACCGCCTCGCGGTCGATGGGACCGTAGAGGTGCGGGAACGTGCCGTGGTCGGACGTGTCCTCGTAGATCACCGGCGAGGTGAGCCTGGCGGGGTCCAGGCGCACCAACACCAGATCGGAACGATCGCGGTAGTGCCGATACGCCGTGTGCACCACCTGCGCCGGCGTCGAACAATGAATGAATCCCTCGGCGGCCAATGAGGGTGCTCGATAGGGTTCGGCTTGGTTGTGTTGCCACGCCTCGAGCGTCGTCAGGTGCACGATTTCGGCACGGTCTGAGGCGGCACGGTCTGAGGGGGCACGGTTGGACCCGGCGGCGGGGGTGGCGGAATCGGCAGGCTTGGAATCGGACACCGATGCAGTCTGGCAGATGCATCCCTCGAGCTCTCAACCAACCCCGATGCGACGCAGCACGTAGACCAGCGGAGCCAGGGCTGCGGTCAGGGCGATGATGACAACGATCGACAAGAACGGGATCTGCATCCGTTCGGGCAGCTTGTCCTTCCAGGCGCCGGTCACGATGCACTTGGCGGCCCCAACGGTGCCCCCATGAGCCGGGGATTACACTCGCAATGATGGCATCGGTGACCCACTACAGCGTGTTGGACGTGGCGCCTGATGCCACCATCGACGCCATCCGTGCCGCGTATCGACGACAAGCTCGCCAGTTGCACCCCGACGTGACCGCAACCGGCGATGGCGGCGAGGCGATGGCAAGGGTGAACGAGGCCTGGCGGGTGCTCTCCAACTCCTCGACTCGGCGCGCCTACGACAACGCGCTGACGCCCGATCCCCGCACCAACTGGGGCGCACGCCCCACGCAATTCGTCGCCCACGAACCGAACGACACCCCGCAGCCACCACCCCAGGCCAATCGCACCCGCCGCATGGCGTGGATCACCGGGGTGCAGTCCCAGATCGCGCGCCTGAGCCGCCTGGCCGGACGAAGCGCCAGCCAGGCGATGCTCGTTCGTTCGAATCGGGCACCGCGCCAGGTGTACGAGGCAGTGGTGGAGCAGATCATCGGGGAATTGCTCCAGGAGACCGAATCCCGAGTTCGAGCGGCGAGGGCCGCCGGCGCCGCGCCACTCGATCTGGGCGTCGCGGCGACCCTCATCGGTCTTCGATCGATCGCCGATCGACTCCGACGCGACGCGACGCTGGGGATCACCGCCGAGGTGGAGATGAAAGCGGAGCTGATCGATCGGATGTGGGACATCCTGGCTCACGAGCTCACCAAACAGCTGACCGTCGCCCTCGGCGGCAACCCGCACGTCGGCCACGCGCTCTCCCACCGATGACGAGGCCGCTGGAAGTCTGGGCCATTCGGTAGAGTCCGGGCCATGCAGTACGGCCTCATGATCTTCCCCACCGACCAGACGATGCAGCCCCTCGAACTCGGGCGCGAGGCCGAGGAACGCGGGTTCGAATCGCTCTGGTTCCCCGAGCATTCCCACATCCCCACCAGCCGGGTCAGCCCGTGGGGTGGGCGACCGGGCGCTCCCCCACTCCCCGAGTTCTACTGGCGAACCCATGACCAGTTCGTGGCCCTGGCCGGAGTCGCCGCCACGACCACCACCCTCAAGATCGGGACCGGCATCACCCTCGTCGCTCAACGTGATCCGATCTGGCTGGCCAAGGAGGTCGCCTCGCTCGACAACCTGTCGAATGGTCGCTTCCTGTTCGGCATCGGCTACGGCTGGAACAAGGAGGAACTCGCCCATCACGGCGTGAAGTACGCAGATCGACGCGCCCGCCTGCGCGAGTGCATCCTGGCGATGAAGGAGCTCTGGGGCAAGGACGAGGCCTCGTTCGCCGGCGAGCACGTGAACTTCGACTCGAGCTGGTCGTGGCCCAAGCCGGTCCAGACACCGCACCCTCCCATCTATCTGGGTGGTGCAGCCGGTCCGAAGACGGCCATGGACATCGTCGAGTTCTGCGATGGCTGGATGCCGATCGGAGGACGGCATGCCTTCGACGCCGGTTGGACCGAGATCGAGAAAGCGGCGAACGCCGCCGGGCGAGATTCGTCGACCATCGACCGTGGCATCTTCGGTGCGCCCACCGAGCCGGCCAAGCTGGCCGAGCTCGAGGAGGCAGGAGTCACCCGAGCGATCTTCGGACTCCCCCAGGGCCCTCGCGACGATGTCCTGCGGGCAATGGACCGCCTCATGCCCCTGATCGAGGGCTGAACCGTCAGATCGCGATGATCTCCGTGCGGTTCCCACCGCTCGAGGCCAACTTCGATCCCATTGCCTCGACCTTCGTCTGGATCTGATCCAGCGTCGGACGCCGGACGCCGATGGTGGCCACCAGGACACTGCTGGTGAAGCTCACCAGCCCGCCATCGAACTCGACCGGCAACGACACCTCGTTGCGGAGGCGTTCAGCGATCTCGCTGAGCTGCTCTGCCGTCGACTCGGAGGCGAGCACGGCCAGGAACGCCCCGTCGTCGAAACGACCGAGCAGATCGGGACCACGCAGCCGCGCCTGGACCCGTTCGCCGACCTGACGCGAGACCCGTTCGACGACGCGGACGCCCCGTTCCTCACCGAGACGGACGAGATCATCGATCCAGATGGCGATCAGCGCGAGTGGTCGGGCGGCACTCGATCCCAGACGTTGATGAAGCTGTTCGAGCACGTGATAGCGATTGGGCAGGCCGGTGATCTGATCGTGGGTCAGCGCGCCGCCGGCAAGGGCCGACATCTGATGCTCGAGTTCCATGACCCGGGCCCCGACGATCACCACGGAATCGCTGATGCGTCGACTGCTGAGCTCGATCGGCGTCAGGCCCGCAGCCAGGCGGAACTGATGCCGGGTGACGGTCTGGCTCGACTCGTCGAGGAACCGGGCGACGGTGAACTGCATCTCGCTGATGGCGAGTTCCGGCATGGGAGAACCCACCAAGCGGGCTCGGGGAATGCCCATGACCTCGACCGCGTCATCATTGGCGCCACGGATGACGCCATCGTCGATGACGAGGTAGGCACCGGGCGCGTAGCGCAGAATGTCCGCAATCTTGTCCGCTTCAGCGACCACTCTGTCTCCCATGGCTTGTCGTACTGATCGATGCTGCCGGTTCACGCTCTTGATGCTCTATCGGACCGATCCGACTGACTCATGAGCAAACACCGGTTCATGAGCACAGCTCCGCTCGCTGCTGACGAGTTCAGGCCGAGAGTTGATCGACCGCATCGAGAAGTGCATTTTCGATCACTTCCGACAGCGCAGGGTGGATGTAGAAGACATCGTTGGCCACGACATCGGCTCGTTGGCCGAACTGCATCGCCTGGATGAGTGGCTGGATGAGCGACGCAGCCTGCGAGCCCATCACGTGTGCGCCCACGATCAACAAGGTGTCCCGATCCACCAGGACCTTGGCGAACGACGTCGTGTCCTCCAGTGCCCAGCCGTGGGCCGTGCCTCCGTAGTCGCGACGTCCGACCACGTAGTCGATGCCCTGGTCGGTGGCCTGGGCCTCGGTCAAACCCACGGTCGCGACCTGGGGATGGCTGAACACCGCGCCCGGAACGGCGCGGTAGTCGACCCGTTTGAGATCGTCGGGATGCGCCAGGTTCCAGAACGCCACCTTGGCCTCGGCGTTGGCCAGATGCTTGAGTTGGTAGGCGTTCGAGAGATCACCGACGGCATAGACACCGGCCACATTGGTTGCCTGAGTCTCCTCGACGACCACCCGTCCGTCAGGATGGGTGGCGACACCCGCCGCAGCGACGTTCAACAGGTCGCTGTTGGGGCGTCGACCGGTGGCTACCAGCAGTTCGTCCACCTCGATCTCGCCGTCGGCGGTGTGCAGGACGACGGCCTCGCCCCGATGTTCCACCCGAGTCGGCAACCGGCCCAGGTGGAGGGCAACCCGATCGGAGAACACCGCGGTGAATCGTTCGGCGATCTCGGTGTCGAACGAGCGGAGCAGGAGCGGCGACCGACTGAACAGGTGCACCTCCGAACCCAGACCGCTGAACACGTGCCCCATCTCGGCGGCGATGAAGCCGCCACCGATGATGCCCAGTCGCCGAGGAAAGCGATCCAAGCGCATGATGGTGTCCGAGCTGTGGTGGCGAACCGAATCCAGGCCCTCGATCTCTGGTTCCGAGGGCCGAGCACCCGCAGCCAGGAAGTAGCGGGGCGCACTCAGATGACGACCGGCGTCGACGCCGTCGACGATCGAAACCACCAAGTTGCCGTCGCTCCGTTCGGCCTCGAAGGCCGCGGTCCCCCGGATCAGCGTGACATTCGGGGTCCCCGATGCCCGATACTCCTCACCGCCGGCGGTGATGGGATCGATCCGACCGAACACCCGGTCTCGGATGGCGATCCAGTCGGCGCCGTTGAACGAGGTGTCGAGTCCCAGATGAGCGCTGTGGCCGGCCTGGAATGCGAAGTCGGCCGGCACCACGAACATCTTGGAGGGAATGCAGCCCACGTTCAGGCACGTACCGCCGAAGATGCCACGCTCGATCAGGGCGATACGCATCCCGCTGAGGTAGTCCGGGATCGAGTTGCCCGACCCGCTGCCGACGATGATGAGGTCAAAGGATTCAGTCATGATGCTTTCGTGTCTGCGCTACTGGTGGTCGAAGGTTGGACAACTCGTTCGAAATCGTTCGGTCCGGCGGGACGCATACCGAGGTCGATGGCCGTCCAGAGCGTCTTGCTCGAGGGATAGAACAGCAGCGGCACGACAATCGATACCCCGACGCTCAGCCCTACCAAAGTCTTGACCGGGAAGTCGGGGAAGGTCACGATCATGCTCCCCACCACGGTCAGGAGCAGCGCGCCGAAACTGACGATGGTATTGATGCCGATGGCTCCGATCCAATGTCCCTCGATGCGCTCGAAGTGGAAACCGCAGCGAGGACAATCGGCGACCATCCGCTCCCAATGGAACAGATCACGCCGGCCACAGACCGGACACGCCTTGGTGAAGCCCCGCCACAACATCACCCCCAGGCCGGGGTTGGCATCTCGTCCATGCATCTCCCCTATCCTGCCCGCTCGGAGGTCCAATCATGACAACTATCGGGTTCGTTGGTCTGGGCGTCATGGGCTTTCCCATGGCCGGACACCTGCACCGGGCTGGGCACGACGTCACCGTCTACAACCGCACCGCATCCAAGGCCGAGGTCTGGGTGGCCGAGTACGGCGGCCGTCAAGCCCCGACGCCTCGTGAGGCAGCCCATGATGCCGAGGTGGTGTTCACCATCGTCGGCAACGACGACGACGTCAGGTCCGTCGTGTACGGCGACGACGGTGTGCTTGCGGGCATGAAGCCGGGTTCGGTGTTGGTCGATCACACCACCGCGTCGGCCGACCTTGCACGCGAGCTCGAGCAGCGGTGCCACGATGCATCGATCGGATTCCTCGACGCGCCGGTCTCGGGAGGTCAAGCCGGAGCACAGAATGCTCGACTGACCGTGATGTGTGGGGGAGCCCCCGAAACCTTCGAACAGGTGAGCGAGGTCATACAGACCTACGCGGTCGCCGTCACCCGACTCGGCCCGGCCGGTAGCGGTCAACTGACCAAGATGGTCAACCAGTTGTGCATCGCAGGCATCATCCAGGGCCTCTCCGAAGGCATCCACCTCGGGATGTTGGCCGGCCTCGACATCGAGGCCGTCGTGGGCGTCATCTCCAAGGGCGCGGCCGGCTCCTGGCAGATGGAGAACCGCGGCACCACCATGGCTCAGGGCGAGTTCGACTTCGGATTCGCCGTGGACTGGATGCGAAAGGACCTTGGGATCGCGCTGGCCCAGGCTCGTTCGCTGGGGGCCAGCCTGCCACTCGCCGCCATGGTCGACCAGTGGTATGCCCAGATCCAGGCGCGCGGTGGAAACCGATGGGACACCTCCAGCCTGATCGATCTCCTCAACCGACCCTGACCGCCCGAATGGGCACCACCCGAACACCATCTCCCAACTCGACAGGACCATCATGACAACCTCCCCTTCATTGCTGCTCGGGGCCCACGTCGGCCAGCAGAACCTCGACATCGACGAACTCCGAGCGCTGTGGTGCCATCTCGACGCCGCCGGCCTCGACTGGATCTCGCTGTGGGACCATCTCTACGAGGCTCCGAATCAGGGCGGTGTGCTTCCGCACTTCGAAGCGGTTGCTGCGCTGGCCGCCCTGGCGTGCGACACCACAAACGCCCGACTCGGCTGCCTGGTGTTCTACGTGGGCTACCGCAACCCTGGTCTGCTGGCTCGAGCGGCGGTGACCATCGATCATCTGTCCGCAGGACGGTTCGAGCTCGGTCTGGGAGCGGGCTGGCACGAGTGGGAAGCCGAGGCCTACGGCTACGACTTCCCGCCGGTCGGCGAGCGTTTGTCGATGCTCGACGAGGCCACACAGGTGATTGCCGGCTTGTTGACCAATGAGCGCACCGACTTCAGCGGCGAGTACTACCGGATGTCGAATGCATCCCTCGTTCCCAAGCCCGTCAACCAGCACCTGCCGCTGTGGATCGGCGGCAAGGGCGAGAAACGCACCCTCCGGCTGGCTGCACGTCACGGTGATGGATGGAATGCGGCGTACGTCGGTCCCGACGAGTTCCGACACCTCAATGGGGTCCTCGACCACTGGTGCGAGGTCGAGGGGCGCGATCCACGGCTCATCGAGCGATCGGTGAACCTACTGTTCGAGCTCGGCTCCGACGCAGCTGACGTCGAGCGTCGGTCCTCTGCGTTCACGATGCAGTGGGGGGCCATGGCCGACCGGGTCCGCAACGGTGCCCTGTTGGGCACACCCGATCAGGCGGCCGAGCAGATCCTGGCCTACCGCGATGCCGGAGCCGACCTGGTCAACATCGCCCTCCGGGCACCCGTCGATGCCGACGTGCTCGATGCGTACCTGTTCGAGGTGGTGCCGAGGCTACGCAGTCTCTGAAGCCCCGGCCTCGATCGCCGCGGGCCCGTTCTTGCCCGGGTCCGACCAGAGTCATCGAGGCAGTCCCTCGAGGGCGAGTTCCCGGTCGATGGTGGCCAACCACCCGTCGACTTCGAGTTCTCGACGCCGGTCGCTCCAACCCAGTGTCGGAGCAATGAGTTCGGCCACCCGACCGGCGGCCTGACGCCCCCGGTCGGGGCTGTCGAAAGCAATCCTCGTGCGGCGTCGGAGCACATCGGCCAATGTCTGTGCTCCCTCGAGGCGGACCGCCGCCAGCACCTCGACCTCCAGGTAGGGGGGCGCCCCGCCGAGCGCCGCGGTTGCAGTGGGCACCTCGGCGATGAGGTCGGCCAACTCGTCGATCGCACCGCCATATCGTCCGAGCAGCCGATCGACCTGCGTTTCGCTGATGCCCAAACGTGACGCCCACGCCGCGGCCTGGGCCGTTGCCTGCTGGAAGCC
>JAHECQ010000171.1:0-873 GCA_024641625.1 Acidimicrobiales bacterium
CTGAACGGCGAACTGGTCGGCGCCCATGCCGATGGCATCGAGGCGACGCGAATCCTCCCATTGTCGGAACTTCGGCGTGACGACGCCGGCGTTCGAGCGGTAGAGCTCCTCGACGAGGAGCCGCACGGCATCGGGCTCGGCGTCGACGCCATCGCTGCAGAACAGCAGGAACGCACCACCGGTGACCAGTGCGGCTCCATGGTTCGCAGCACCGGCGTACCCCACCCTGCGAGCGAGCCGATGATAGAAAGCGTCGGGGGCCACCGCCGCCACTCGATCGGCCAATGGTTGTCCGCCGCCATCGTCGATGACGAGGATGCTGAGGTTGGGATAGCTCTGCGCCACCAGCGATCGGAGCGTGACCTCGAGATTCACCGCCGGCGATTCGGTGACCACGACCGCAACCACGGCCGGCGAGTCGGCAACGGCGGAAGGAGCGAGGTCGGGAACGACATCGGTGGACGAGATGGCACTGTCAGACACGGCCGACACAGGGTACTGCTCCGAGATGCGGCGCGTCTGTACCCCAAGGCTCGGCTAGCCTCGGCCATCGTGAGAGCTCTGGTCACAGGGGCAGGTGGGTTCGTTGGGCCACACCTCTTGGCTCATCTGACCGAGATGGGCGACATCGTGCATGGCGTCGATCTCCACAACGGACCGGATCTTCTCGACGCCGAGGGTTGGTCGTCCTACATCGACGAGCACAGTCCCGACGTGATCTACCACCTCGCGGGATGGAGCGATGTCGGTCGGTCATGGCACCACCCTCGCACTGCGTGGCGGGTCAACACCGAAGGTGTCCTGTCGGTGCTCGATGCAGCGCGCACCCACGGCGTCGGACGGGTCGTGGTGGTCAGCAGTGCCGACGTCTAC
>JAHECQ010000171.1:883-8171 GCA_024641625.1 Acidimicrobiales bacterium
CACGATCGCCCTATGGGGCAAGCAAGGTCGGCGCAGAGACCTTGGCCCGCCAGTACCACCGGGGCTGGGGGGTCGACGTGGTCATTGCCCGCCCGTTCAATCACATCGGCCCCGGACAGAGCCCCAACTTCGTCGCACCGGCATTCGCCGCTCGAATCGCCGAATGCGAACTCCTCGGCGGAGGCGCCGTCACCCACGGCGACCTTTCCAGCCGGCGTGACTTCACCGATGTCCGTGACGTCGTGCGGGCGTACCGGATGCTCGCCGAGAAGGGCCGCTCCGGGGGCACCTACAACATCTGCTCCGGGGTCGACGTGGGCATGCAGGAGCTGCTCGATCGACTCGTCCTGATGGCCACCGTGCCAATCGAAGCTCAGGTCAATCCTGATCTCCTGCGCCCGGTAGAGTTGCCCGTCCTTCGGGGATCGCACGATCGCCTCACCGCCGACACCGGCTGGATGCCGACCATTGCCTTGGAGCGGACGTTGTCCGACGTGCTCTCCGACGCCCGCAGCGCTCGTTCCACGAGCATCGATCCCTCCGACTCGTCGGTCTGACGGGTCGAGGTCCCACCCCTGTCCGCCCACCGCCCCCTGTCGCTGACCAGACTGTCGCGGACCAGACTGTCGCCGATCCAACCCCTGCCCAGGAGTTCCACATGACCAAGAGAGCATTGATCACCGGACTGACGGGCCAAGATGGCTCCTACCTTGCCGAACTTCTGCTGGCCAAGGGGTATGAGGTCCACGGTATGGTCCGCCGATCGAGCACCGTCAACTTCGAACGGATCGCCCACATCCAAGACCACATCCACATCGTGCAGGGCGACCTTCTCGACGAGGCCTCACTCACGAGCTTGGTACGTCAGATCAAGCCCGACGAGGTCTACAACCTGGCGGCGCAGAGCTTCGTCCAGACGTCATGGCAGCAAGCCGTCCTCACCGGCGAGACCACCGCCCTGGGGGTCACACGACTGCTCAACGCAGTCAAGGACACCGACCCCTCCATTCGCTTCTATCAGGCATCGTCATCGGAGATGTTCGGCAAGGTGCAAGCCGTGCCCCAAACCGAGACGACACCGTTCTACCCGCGGAGCCCCTATGGCGTCGCCAAGCTCTATGGCCACTGGATCACGGTCAACTATCGCGAGAGCTACGACCTTCATGCCTCGAGTGGCATCTTGTTCAATCATGAGAGCCCTCGACGTGGCCTGGAGTTCGTCACCCGCAAGATCACCAACCACGTGGCCAGGATCAAGCACGGGCTCCTCGACGAGCTCCGACTCGGTGACCTCCACCCCCAACGGGACTGGGGCTTCGCCGGCGACTACGTCGAGGCCATGTGGCTGATGCTGCAGCAGGACGCTCCCGACGACTTTGTGGTGTCCACGGAGGAGACGCACAGCGTGCAGGAGTTCTGTGAGATCGCGTTCTCCGCGGCCGAGCTCGATTGGCGGGACTACGTCGTCCAGGACGAGCGTTTCATGCGACCCGCCGAGGTCGACCTGCTGATCGGCGACGCGGCCAAGGCAAAGGCGAAGCTCGGATGGACGCCCAAGACGGGCTTCCACGAACTCGTCGCCATGATGGTCGAAGCCGACCTGGACCTCGTGGCGCGGCAACAACGCGCCCTGGCCTGATCCACGATGTCGATTGCAGTGCTCTGCGGTGGCGTCGGCGCAGCCCGCCTGCTTCGCGGCCTCGTTCCACTCGTGCCTGGGCCGGAGTTGACCGCCATCGTCAACGTCGGTGACGACACCGAGCTCCATGGACTGCACATCTCGCCGGATCTCGACACCATTGTCTACACCTTGGCCGGCGCGGTGAGCGTCGAACGCGGCTGGGGCCTCGAGGGAGAGACCTGGCAGGCCATGGCGATGGTGGGCCACTATGGCGGCGTCGACTGGTTCTCCCTCGGCGACCGGGATCTCGGCACGCATCTCTTCCGCACCCATCGGCTCGGTCAAGGGGCGTCCCTGCAGGAAGTCTCGGCCGAGATCGCCCGCGCATGGGGGCTGACACTGACCATGCTGCCCGTCACCAACGACCGTCTCCGAACCCTGGTCACCACCGTCGACGAAGGCGAGATCCCGTTCCAGGAGTACTTCGTGCGCCGTCACCACGACGTGGCGGTGACCGCCGTTCGATTCGAGGGGGCCGACGCTGCCCGCCCCGCACCAGGCGTGCTCGACGCGCTCGACCAGGCCGAACGTATTCTCGTGGCCCCCTCCAATCCCGTCGTATCGATCGATCCGGTGCTCGCAGTACCCGGCATCACCGACCGGCTACGCGCTCGGCGCGACGACGTCATCGCCGTCTCCCCCATCGTCGGCGGCCGAGCGCTGAAGGGTCCCGCAGACCGCCTGCTCGTGGAGCTCGGACGCGAGGCGTCCGCCGTCGCGGTGGCGGAGTGGTATCGAGACGTGGTCGGGACTCTCGTCATCGACGACGTCGACGCCGATCTTGCACCGGCCATCGAGCATCATGGGGTGCGCTGCATCGTCGCCCCGACGATCATGTCCGATCCGGCCAGGACCGCCGCTCTGGCGCAAGTCCTGCTGAGCGCCATCCGCTGAGATCCCGTACTCGACCGCAGCGTCGCCCCATCGGTATCCGGCGGTGGGTACAGCAGTTCGGGAAGTGGGGGCGTACCGTAGGGCCATGCTCACGCGGCTCGAAATTCTGCCTGTTCCCGGGTTGCCCGAGGTCGGCCCAGGAGACGATCTGGCAGGACAGATCATCGATGCCTGCCTCACCGGCACGCACACCGACACAGCGGGCGAGGTCACACCACCGGTGGGTCTCGCCCACCATGACGTGTTGGTGGTGAGCCAGAAGGTCGTGTCGAAGGCCGAGGGACGCCAGCGCATCGTCGATCCCGACGACCCGTTGGCCCACAAGCCGCTGGTCCTCGAGGAATCGGTTCGAGTCCTCCGTCGACGGGGTGAGTTGATCATCAGCCAGACCAAACACGGCTTCATCTGCGCCAACGCCGGCATCGACCGTTCGAACGTGGCCCCCGACGTCGCGCTGTTGCTGCCCGAGGATTCCGATCGGTCGGCCCGTCGGATTCGTGATGCCATCAAACACCGCACCGGAATCGAGGTGGCCGTCATCGTGGCCGACACCTTCGGTCGGCCATGGCGACGAGGACTCACCGACATTGCGATCGGCAGCGCCGGGATACTCCCGGTTCTCGACCTGCGAGGCACCGCTGACGCCGTGGGACGTGAGCTCCACGTCACCGAGGTGTGCATCGTCGACGAACTCGCCGGCGCGGCCGAGCTCGTTCGGGGCAAGGCCGACGGCATTGCGGTGGCGGTCATCCGAGGGGTGAACGACCACTGGTTCGCCGAAGGAAGCGTCGCTGAGTCGATCGTTCGGCATCCCAACGAGGACCTCTTCCGTTGAGCAGTGCTGCGTTGTCGAACGAGCTTCCTCCCATCCTTCGCCACCTACCCCCCGCACCCGATCCTGACGCACTCCTCGATGGATTCGTCGATTTCGTCGCCGAGCAGGGAATCAGCCTCTACCGAGCGCAAGAAGAAGCGATCCTCGAGATCCTCGCCGGCAACAACGTCATCCTCAACACCCCGACGGGTTCGGGCAAGTCGATGGTTGCTGCGGCGGCCCACTTCGCCGCGCTTGCCGCCGATCATCGCAGCATCTATACCGCACCGATCAAGGCACTGGTCTCGGAGAAGTTCTTCGCCCTCTGCAAGGACTTCGGCTCCGAGCGAGTCGGCATGATCACCGGGGACGGCAGCATCAACCCCAACGCTCCCATCATCTGCTGCACGGCAGAAATCCTCGCCAACTGGGCACTGCGTGACGGTCCGGACACCGACGTCGACCTGGTCATCGTCGACGAGTTCCACTACTACGCCGATCCACAACGCGGTTGGGCATGGCAGGTCCCCTTGCTCGAGCTCGGCCACTGTCAGTTCCTCCTGCTGTCGGCCACCCTCGGCCCGACGGACTTCTTCGAACGCGACCTCGAGCGTCGAACCGGGCGTTCGACGGTGTTGGTCCGCTCCGAGGAACGCCCGGTGCCGCTCGAGTTCGAATACCGCCGCACCACCCTGCACCGTTCGATCGAGGAGCTCCTCGAGACCGATCGGGCGCCGATCTATCTCGTGCACTTCACCCAACGGGAGGCAACCGAGGCTGCGCAGGGTTATCTCTCGCTCGATCCGCTGTCCAAGGACGAGAAGGAGCGGGTGAAGGCCATCATCGCCAACTTCCGGTTCGACTCTCCGATCGGCAAGGATTTGCGCCGATTCGTCGCGGGAGGCATCGGTGTCCACCACGCGGGGCTCTTGCCCAAGTACCGGCTGTTGATGGAGCGGCTCGCCCAGGAAGGCCTCCTGAAGATCATCTGCGGCACCGACACGCTCGGGGTCGGGGTCAACGTCCCGATCCGCAGCGTGCTCTTCACCCAGCTCTGCAAGTACGACGGCTCGGGTACACGCCTGTTGTCCCGGCGCGAGTTCAAGCAGATTGCCGGGCGAGCCGGACGCAAGGGCTTCGACCACACGGGCACCGTGTGGGCCCAGGCTCCGTCCCACGTGATCGAGAACCTGCTCGCCGACGAGAAGGCGACCAACGACCCGAAGCGGAAGAAGAAGGCGGTCAAGAAGAAGCAACCCGACCGTGGCTACGCCCACTGGACCGAGGAGACCTTCACCAAGCTGATCGAGGGAGACCCCGAGCCGCTGCACTCGAGCTTCACCATCAATCATCAGATGATCATGTGTCTCCTCGACCGTCCCGGCGATGGCTGCGGGGCCGTCACCAATCTGCTCACCACCAACCACGAACCACGCAGACGGCAACGCCGACACATCAGGCGAGCCATTTCGATCTATCGCTCACTGGTGGCCGCCGAACTGCTCGAGTTCCCTCCGGCCCCCGATGAGCTCGGCCGTCGGGTTCGGGTGAACTTCGACCTCCAGGACGACTTCGCCCTCCACCAACCGCTCTCGTTGTGGGCGCTCGAAGCCATCGGCGAGTTGGCTCACCAAGGCGCCGACGGACAGGGTCTGGATGCAGAGACCCACGCCATGACCGCGTTGACGATCATCGAGTCCATTCTCGAGAATCCCGCCGTCATCATCGCTTCGCAGCTGTCGAAGGCGAAGGATGAGCTGATGGCCGAGATGAAGTCCTCGGGCGTCGAATACGACGAGCGGATGGCGCGCCTGGCCGAAGTGGAACCACCACGACCCCACAAGGAATGGCTCTATGAGTCCTTCGACCGCTTCCGGGTCAAGCACCCCTGGGTGGGCAGCGAGAACGTACGGCCCAAGTCCGTCGTCCGCGACCTGTACGAGCAGGGCATGACGTTCACCGAACACATCAACCACTACGGCCTCAAGCGGAGTGAGGGTGTGGTGCTCCGCTACCTCTCCGACGTGTACAAGGCCCTGGTCCAGAACATTCCCGAGGATGCCAAGACCGACGAGATCATCGACTTGACCGAGTGGTTGGGAGCAGTAGTGCGCCAAGTCGATTCCAGCCTCATCGACGAATGGGAGCGGCTCACCAGCCCCGATGCCGCAACACCGGTCGAGATCCGCCCCGGTGACGACCGCGAACTGGATATCACCAGAAACGAGCGTGCGTTCAGGGTCATGATCCGCAACGAGTCCTTCCGGGTGGTGCAACTCCTGGCGCGGCGGCGCACCGGGGAGTTCGACGTGGAGACCGCTCGAGCGTTGGACCTGGCCCTGTCGGAGTACTTCGACGACTACCCCGACATACTCACCGACGCCGATGCGCGCAGCCCCGAGCGTTTCGTGGTGCACGGCAACAGAGCAACCGGGATCACGGTGACCCAGACCGTGCACGACCCGGAGGACCACGACGAGTGGGTCCTCCGTGCTCGGGTGGATCTGGAGGCGTCGCGGGATGCGGGCAAGGCGGTGCTGGTCGACCTTGGCCTCGATCGACTCTGAGGCTCCCCGGCGCACCCCCTCGCCATGCTTCGAAGCCTCACAGGATCGAGTCCCACTCCCCCGTCTCGCGCAACTTCATGACCATTTCCTTGACGTCCTGAGCCCGATCCTTCGGGCACACGAGGGTGACTCCTGCAGCTTGCACGACGACGAGACCCTCCACACCGATCAAGGCCGTGAGATGTCCTTCGGAGATCACGACGTTGTCCGACGCATCGATCACCTCGACCGAGCCCCGGCAAGCGTTGCCGTGGTCATCCCTGGGAAGGTACTCGGCGACCTCGGGCCAGCTACCGACGTCATCCCAGGCGAAGCCTCCTTTGGCCATCACGATGTTCGATGCCCGCTCCATGAGGGCGTAGTCGATCGAGATCCTCCGCAGCGGCTCGAATTGTGCGGCCAACGCTGCGTCGAACCGCTCGGTGTCGACCACGGGGACGAGCGCGTCGATCATCGCTCCCAGCTCGGGCGCGTGGTCGTCGAACGCTCTGTGCAACACCGAGACCGACCACACGAACATCCCCGAGTTCCACGAGAAGTCGCCGGACTCGAGGTATCGAGTGGCCGTCGCCGCGTCGGGCTTCTCCACGAACCGAGTCACTCGCCGGAAGGTGATCGGGCCGAAGGTACCGAACACCTCACCTGCCTCGACATAGCCGAACGCGGTGCTGGGCCAAGTGGGTGTGATGCCGATCGTGACCAGGACGTCGTCAGTGGCAGCGACGGTCAGGCCCTGGGCCAGCGTCTGACGGAACAGCTCGAGGTCGCCAATCACATGATCGGCGGTGACGATGCAGAAGACGCCCTCGGGGTCTCGCGCCTTGACCACCGCACAGGCCAACGCAACGGCGGCCGCAGTGTCACGACGCACCGGCTCACCGATGATGTTCGCCGCCGGCAGCATGGGGGACGCCTCGATGGTGGCTGCGACGAGGTCGACGCTGGTGAGCACCAGCACCCGCTCGGGGGGAATGAGCCCGTCGAGCCGGTCGACGGCCAGTTCCAGCATCGTCCGCTCGCCGAGAAGCGTCAACAACTGCTTGGGATGACGCACGGTGCTCGCCGGCCAGAAGCGCTCGCCATACCCTCCGGCCAGCACCACGGCAAAGGCATGTTCGAACATGAGGGGATCTCCCGGTCGAGCGTCACGGGCGATCATTCGGTCCCCCACTTCCGCCTGAGACCATAGCGAAGAACAGCTTCTCGTAAGCTTCCGCCTGGACCTCCGGTGTCAGACAGCGCTCGACGAACCACCGCGCTCGCTCACCCATCTCATCCAGCTCGACCGGATCGTTCAGCAGGTCCCCGAGCGCGTCCAGGAACGCCCGGACA
>JAHECQ010000172.1 GCA_024641625.1 Acidimicrobiales bacterium
CGTGCCATCGGTCAACATGCCGCCGGTGACCAGACTCATCTGGGGGCGACCGTCGGCACGCATCGTGGCCAGTACCCAGTGATGCTTGCCCCGCAGGTGCCGGACCAGTTCATTGCGATCAATGACAACATTGCTCGATCGATGTTGTGCCCGCGGGTCGTTTCCTGGGATCTTCTTCATGTAACGGCCGATCTTCGAGAGGGTGAGGTCTGTGGCCAGTATCGACCAAACCCTGAACCTGGAGTGAAATGAGCGAGACGAGAACCGAATCGGATGTCGTCGACGAAGCGTTGGAGTGGTTCCACGGTGTCTGGGACCCGACGCTGTCGCTGATCGAGTGGCGCAATCTCCTGGTCGAGGCCGGTTGGGCCGTGCCGTCGTGGTCGTCGAACTGGTTCGGGCGGGATCTTCCCGCGTGGGCCGACCGTGTGGTGCACGAGGCCATTCGCCGGGCCGGTGGCGTGGCGGTCCCGCTGGGTGGAGGCATGGGCCTGGCCGCCCCCACGATGTACGACTTTGCGTCCGATGATCTGAAGCACCGGTTCCTTCGACCCACCCTCACCGGCGAACTGGCCTGGTGTCAGCTCTTCAGCGAGCCCGGTGCCGGATCCGACCTCGCAGGTCTGAAGGCGACCGCGGTACTCGACGGCGACGAGTGGGTGGTCAACGGCCAGAAGGTGTGGAACACCAGCGCCCACCACGCCGACATGGGCATTCTCGTTGCCCGTACCGACTGGGACGTTCCCAAGCACGCCGGCATCACGTACTTCGTCATCGACATGCATCAGGAGGGGGTGACGACCCGGCCGATCGATCAGATGAACTACTACAACTCCTTCAACGAGGTGTTCCTGACCGATGCTCGCGTCCCTCAGGCCAACGTCGTCGGCGAAGTGGGTGGCGGATGGCGGGTGGCCCGGGGCACGCTGGCCCACGAACGGACGTTTTCCACCCAGCGCAGCGTCTACTTCGACCCTGCCGCGACCGGTCGGGTGATCGACGAGGCCAAGGCCGAGGCGGGGGAGTACCTGAAGACCTACGAGTGGTATCCCCAACGCATGGGCCGAGTCGACCTGGTCGTCGACCGGGTGCGAGCCAAGGAGCGGACAACCGATCCACTCGTTCGCGACGAAGTGGCCAAGCTTCTCAGCTTTCACCGGGCCGCCGAGTGGACGGCGGCCCGGGCCAAGGCCGCCCGTGAGCTGGGGCGTCCCCCGGGCTCGGAAGGTTCGATCGGCAAGCTGGCGTTGTCCATCATCGCCCGCGGCTGCAACAGCGTCCACACCTCGATCGGCGGGGCGCAGGGAATGCTGAAGGAAGGCTCCGACGCGCTCGATCGCATTGTCGGGGAGGTGCTCGTTTCGACGCCTGCCCAGTCGATTGCGGGCGGTACCGACGAGATCCAGCACAACATTCTCGGTGAGAACATGCTGGGTCTGCCCAAGGAGCCCGACCCCGAACGCGGCCTCGCGTTCCGGGAGACGGGTAAGCGCGGAGCCTGAGCTCCGGCGGTGGACCATCAGGTCAGCGGTGCGGGTGATCAGCCCGGGACGGCCCCCGAGGCTCGGAGCGAGCCGATCTCCTCGGTGCTGAACCCCAATTCACCGAGCACTTCGTCGGTGTGCTGACCAAGGGTGGGGCTGGGCCGGCGGAGCCCGTTCGATCCCTTGGCGAACCGCCACGGAATGCCGGGTACGGTGCGTGTACCGGTGACCGGATGTTCGGGTCGATCGAGCATGTCGATCGCTTCGAGTTGCCCGTTCGACGTCCACAACTCGAGCGGTCCGATCGAAGGGATGGCGGCGACCCCGACCGCCTGCAGTACCCGGGTCAGTTCCCACCGGTCGCGGCCGCCGACCCATTGGGTGAGAAGCAGGTCGAGCTCGTCCTCGTTGGCCTTGCGCCCCTCGGCGGTGGCGAAACGCGGATCGAGGAATCCCTGCGGTCCGGCGTCTCCATCGGCCTGCATCGCCGCCTTCGCCAACGCCTGCCATTGGGTGTCGTCGGTGCAGGCAATGGTGATCCACTCGTCGTCACCGGTCGCGTACACGCCGTGTGGGGCCCACTGAGGATCACGGTTCCCCATCGGAACCGGCGAGACTCCTTCGGCCTGGTACTGCATCCACAGCTCGCCCACGGTTGCGGCGATGGCCTCGACCATGGCCACGTCCACACGACTGGTTCGACCGGTGCGCTTTCGACAGACCAGGCTCGCGACCGTGGCGAATGCCGCAGTCAGGCCGGTACCCGGATCGCCGATGGCGATGCCGGTCTCCATGGGAAGGCCGCCCGGGTAGCCATTGGCCGCGTAGAGCCCGGCGACCGCGCCACCGGCCGGCCCGTAGGCCATGTAGGCGGACGAGGGCCCCGTCTGTCCGTAGCCCGTCAGCGAGACGACGATGGCGTCAGGATTGATGGCGCGGATGTCCTCGACGCTGAAGCCCAGGTTCGCCAGTGCGCCGACGGCGAAGTTCTCGATCACGACATCGGAGCGGGAGACCATTCGGCGGATGATCTCCTTGGCCTTCTCGTGCCGAAGATCGATGGACATGCTGCGCTTGTCGGTGTTGTACAGCTGGAACAGCCCGTTGCTGTCGGGGGTCAGCGGCAGGTCGGGCGGGTTGAACGGGAGCCGGCGGAACAGGCACAGGTACTCGGGTGACTCGAGACGGACGACGTCGGCCCCGAGGTGGGCAAGCAGTTGCGTGCAATAGGGTCCGGCCCAGATCCAGGTGAAATCGCAGATCCGAATGCCATCGAGCGGGCGACCCGTGGATCCATCGTGGGCTGCACCGGCCGGGTTGCCGGGGCGAGGGGTGTCGCGGTGGGGATCGTCGGGGTGGGCAAACCAGGTCTCGCCATCGTTCTGGCCGGGTCGGGGTGAGGCGGTTCGGAGCTCCCAGGCCGGCCAGTCGAATTTGAAACCCGGCCCCGGAAGCCGGAGACCATCGGGGTCCTCGACGATGAACGCACGCTCGTCGAACTGCGCGTCGATCTCCAGCTGATCGAGCGAATACACCGGTGACAGACAGATTCGTCTCGCCTGTCCACGGTGATAGAGGTCGACGGTCGATTGCTCGGCGAACCATTCGGTCAGGTACAGGTGCACCAGATCGGAGTTCTCGCGACGGTCGGCATTGGTGGCGAAGACATCCAGCGTGCCCCATTCGGGGTTCCCCATCATGTCGAGCAGTGCTTCCCATTGCGCCTGCTCGACACACAGGAGCTGGACCAGCCCGTCGCGGCACTGGTAGATCGACCAGGGCACGACGGACTTCACACCCAGACGCGAGCCGTCCTCGCCCTGGAAGGTCGCGCCGGCCGGTGCGGTCTCGGTCATCTTCGCGCCGGCGGCGAAGGCCGAGAAGTCGACGTGTTCGCCTTGGCCGGTGTCGCGGGAACGATCGGTTGCTCCCAGGAACGCGGCGGCGGCGACGGTCGCCGTCATGATGGAGGCATGGTGTCCGGGGGCCTTCAACGGAGGGAGTTCCGGGTCCGTCGCCGAACTCGGTGACAGGTTGCCCCAGCTGCTGGCGTGTATGACCGACAGTTCGGTGGCGGCATAGTCGGCCCATGGGCCGGTCATGCCGTACGGGGTCAGCGAGCCGAGGACCAGATGAGGCCATCGCCGTTCGAGGTCGGCATAGGCCAGCCCCGCGGCGGACGCTGCGGCCGGACCGAGGTCGTGGATGAGGAGGTGCGCCTCGTCCAGCAGATCACCCAGCCGGCTCATCGATCGTTTGTTGGTGTTCAGCCACCGGTGGACTTCGTGGGGCCGGGATCGGACGAGATCACGGTCTGTCTCGACACGAATGACGTCGGCACCGAGGTCGGCCAGCAGTTTGGCGGCGTAGGCGGCCCCAACCCCACCCGCGAGTTCAACGACACGAAGACCTTCCAATGCGCCCATCAGGGCAGTCTCGCGCAACCCGATCGGATCTTCCCACGTTGGAGCAATCGCACGGGAGGGATCACAGGGTCAGGTGGGCGGCCAGGGTCGCGCCGAGCTCGTAGGCGGCGTCCTGGGCTCGGGCGTCGACCTCACCTTCGATCACCAGCGGTTCCCCGACCAGACGCCAGTCGAGGCTCCTCAGAATGGGGATGAGGGCGCGCACGGCACCGGAGGCATCGGAGGAACCCTTGACCCACAGCCCGACGGGCACACGATGGATCGGCTCCAGCAGATCGCGGTACGACCGATCGAAGAAGTGCTTGAGCGCTCCGCTCATGTACCCGAAGTTCACCGGCGTCCCGATGAGGAGGCCATCGGCCCGGCGGACGTCATCGGCGGTGGCATGCAGTGCTTCGATCTCCTCGACCTCGACGCCCTCGATGTGAGGGTCGGTTGCGCCGTCGAGAACCGACTCGGTCAGGCGCCTGGTCGACGCAGTGGGGGAGTGGTGGAGAACGACGACGAGCCGGGTCACCTTGTCATCCTCACACCTCGTCATCCTCGCACCCGCACCGGCGTGGAAGTCGCCCGTTGGCGACGGGCCGGGGCGCCGGTTCTAGACTCCGGTCCCAGCGACAAGGTCGGTGATCTTGTCCGGCACTTCAGGAGTTCTGCCATGACGCTCACCCCGACAGACCCGAGCCAGCCTCCCGTCTACGGTCTCGACCATTCGGCCCATCGCTGCCGCGACGCTGAGGAGACTCGGGCGTTCTACGAGGATGTGGTTGGGTTCCCGCTCACGTTGGCCCTGCACATCGATCGTCATCCAACGACTGGAGAACCGGTCGACTACCTGCACATCTTCTTCGACATCGGCAGCGGGGATCCTGACCGGCCGAGTCACCTGGCCTTCTTCGAGGTCGTCGATCACCCGGGCGACAACCCCGACGAGTTGTTCAGGCGTCGGTGGGGCATGGATCTGCACTTTGCCATGCGAGTGGCCGATCACGATGCCCTGCATGCGTGGAAGACCCGGTTGGTGGAGCGTGATGTCGAGGTCGAAGGTCCCATCGACCACGGGATGTTTCGGTCGATCTATTTCCACGATCCCAATGGCTACCGACTCGAGTTCGCGTCGACCGAAGCGCCCGAGCAGGCCGTTTTCGACGCCGAGAGCGCCGACGCCCGTCGGCAGATGGCGAAGTGGACCGCCTGGAAGGCGGCTCGAGCGGCAGTGCCCGCCGACTGACCAGCGGGGAAGGCTCGCCACTGGCGTGAAATTACCCGGTGTCGAAAGGTCGGGCGTCCCTACTGCAGCGATGCCCGGCGCGGTACGGTCAACCCGATGTCCGGTGACGCAGTGGCGACGATGGCTGTGTTGGTGGTCATGTTCATTCTCCTGGCCCGGGATCGCTACCCGCCTTCGGGCATCATGCTGGCCGCGCTCTCGGTGCTGGTCCTCGGGGGGATCATCGATTCGCCCACCGGGTTCGGGGGATTCGCGAATCAGGCTCCGCTCACCGTGGCCGCACTGTATGTCCTGGCTGCCGGGGCACGTCGAACCGGTCTGCTCACCGGTGTGACCTCGCGATTGCTGGGAGGGCATGGCGGGCGTAGCTCGCTGGCCCGCCTGTGTGTGCCGGTCGCCGGCTTGTCGTCGGTGTTCAACAACACCCCCCTGGTGGCAATGCTCGTGCCCGAGGTCGCCGGCTGGGCGCGTAGCCGTCGGTTGCCAGCATCCCGGTTCCTCATGCCGTTGTCCTTCGCCGCCATCCTCGGTGGCACGGTCACGTTGATCGGCACGTCGACGAACCTCGTGGTGTCCGGCGTTCTCGAACAGTTGGGGTTCGAGCCATTCGGGCTGTTCGAGATGACGTCGATCGGCCTGCCCGTTGCCGGCGCAGGACTGGTGGCGATGGTCCTTTCGGCGCCGCGCTTGCTTCCCGACCGGGTGGATCCGGCAGTCGACGCCGTCACGGCCCTGCGCGAGTACGCGCTGCATCTCGAGGTCGAAGCGGGCGGATCCCTGGTCGGTGTGTCGGTGGCGCAAGCCGGTCTACGCAATCTTTCGGGCGTGTACCTCGCCGACATCGTTCGGGACGAGCGGCATATCGGGCCCGTCGGCCCCGATGAGGTGTTGGGGGCCGGAGACCTCCTGATCTTCGTCGGAGACGTGACCGACGTGATCGATCTTCGATCGCGAGCGGGGTTGCGGCCACCGGCGGAGCAGTTCGCCGTGTTGGACCATGCCCGCGAACCGCAGTACTTCGAAGCCGTCATCGGGCGCGAGTCACCGTTGGTCGGTCGCACGCTCAAAGAGGTCGGCGGCCGCTCCGGCTACCGCGCCTCGGCCGTGGCCATTCACCGATCGGGCGTGAAGGTGGGCGGCAAACTGGGTGATGTCGTGCTCCATCCCGGCGACACCCTCGTGTTGTTGGCAGGAAGCGATCTGCGTTCGGCCCGCGGGGCCATGCAGGACTTCCTCGTTCTTGCGCCGCTGAATCACGCAGTTCCGGTCATCTCGGCCGGCGCCAAGTGGGTTGCGCTGGCCGTCGCGGTCTTCATCGGATGTGCGACGACCAACGTCGTGTCGACGTTCGAAGCGGCATTGCTGGCAGCCGGGATCGTGGTGGGCACGAAGGTGTTGAGCTTTGCCGAGGCCAAGCGGGCGGTCGACCTCGACGTCGTGATCATGATCGCCTCTGCGCTGGGTATCGGAGCGGCCGTCGAACTGAGCGGCCTGGCACAGAACATCGCCGACCTCGCCACCAGCACCATCGGATCCTTCGGGGATGCGGGGATCATCTTCGGCATCCTGGTCCTCACCATCCTGCTGACCGAGATCGTCACCAACAATGCGGCGGCCGCGGTGGTCGTGCCGATAGCGATTCGTTCGGCCGAGGCGACCGATATCGACATCCGGGTGATGGCCATCGGGGTCGCCGTCCTGGCGTCGTGCTCGTTCCTCACGCCGGTCGGTTACCAGACGAACGCCATGGTGTTCGGGCCGGGTGGCTATCAATTCAGGGACTTCGTCCGCGTCGGCGGAATCGTCTCGGTTGCGGTGTTGGCCACGACGATGGGCATGGTGCTCGCGCTGGGTTGAGCGTTGGACCTACCCGCCCAGCTGTCTCACCCGCTCGAGCTGGGCGGCGTCGAGGCCCTCGAAGGTTTCCCACGCGGCAACGTTCGTACGCAATTGCTCTGGTGAGCTCGCCCCGAAGACGATACTGGCCAGGTTCGGATGCCCGAAGGCGTAGGCAAACGCAAGGTGTGCGGGCGGCACTCCCCATTGGTCGGCGAGCTCGACTACTGAAGCGGCGAGAGCCTTGCCGCGCTGCATCAGTGGCGCATCATCCGCGGTTGCCCGACCGGTACCGCCGGCGAGGTACTTGCCGGTGAGCGTGCCGCCGGCCAGCACGTAACTGGCGATCAGGCCGATCGGACCGCGGTCGAAAGCCCGCCGCATCTCAGGATCGTCCGGTTGCACGTGATCGGCGATGCTGTAGGCCATCTGGGCCGCCACCGGGGGAGCAACGCCGAGCGATGCGCACAGATCGAGCGCCTCGTGGTGCTGATCCGCACGCCACATGCCGGTGCCCCAGGCGGCAGCCCGGCCCGACTCCAGGACCCGGCCGACCTGCTCGACGACGGCGGCGATCGGAAGTCCCTCCGGAGGCCGGATGGCGTAGATGAGATCGACGTGATCGAGCCCCATCCGGTTGAGCGAGCCGTCGAGTTCGGTCGTGGCGTCCTCGCTCGGCCAATGTTCCCACCAGAGCTTGTTGGCGATGACCACCTCGGATCGGTCCCATCCTGCCGCCCGGAACAGCTCGCCGAAGACCACCTCGGAATAGCCGGTGGGAATCGGCGCCGTCCCGGTTTCGTCGTCGTAGCGGGCATCGTCGAGGAAGTTGATCCCGGCGCTTCGTGCCGCTTGCATGATCCTGACGCCCTGTTGGCGCGAGATGCGTTCGAAGGTGCGCCACGAGCCGAGTGACATGACCGAGACGTCGAAGGTCGATGATCCGAGACGACGTTGGGGAAGCGAGCTCATCGGGACAAACCTGACCGCCGGGCATCGATGGGCGGATGGATCACCATTCGAAGTCTCCGGCGTCCCGGCCGAGATCTTCGTCGACGCCGAAGTCGAGGAGGACGAGTTCGGCGTGTCCCGCGGGATCCATGCCGGACAGGCCTGCGTCGTCTACCTCGACGAACCGTCGTCCGATGGTCCGCCACCAGGGTCCCCGGCGTTG
>JAHECQ010000173.1 GCA_024641625.1 Acidimicrobiales bacterium
CTGGCCCAAGCCCGTGCAGCGGCCGCACCCACCGATCGTGGTCGGCGCAGCCCCCACACCGCTGACGATGAAGCACATCGTCGAGTTCGCCGATGGATGGATGCCGAACGAAGGCCGCTACGAACTCTCGGAGAAATGGCCCGAGTTGCGGCGGTTGGCCGAAGACAGCGACCGCGATCCCTCGACGTTGTCCTTGGGTATCTTCGGCATCAAACCCGACGCTGCACACATCGAGAACATGATGGCTCTCGGCGCCTCGTTCGGCGCCTTCTCCCTACCGTCCGAAGCTCCCGACGTGGTGCTGCCACTACTCGATCAATTGGCCGAACTGGCGGAGACATTCCGCGGGTGATCTGACTCAGGCCTCCGCTCGGCCGACTCCCTAGTCTGGTCGAATGGAGCGGAGACAGCCCCGATTCCGTTCAGCGCGGCAGCGCGGCACGGCGACAGCTGCGATCGTGGTCACGTTGTTGGCCACTGCGCTCAGCGCGTTCAGTACCCCGACGACGGCACAAGAGCCACCGGCCGAGATCATCCTCGGCGCGACCAAGAACGGCATACGAAACCTCGAGGACCAGCTCGACCGGACCTTTGATGCAGTCCGCACCTTCGAGCAGTGGGATTCGGTCTTCCCCGACTCAGAAGAACGCCTCCTGCTCTCCCAAGGGCGCACGTTGCTGGTGTCGATCTACCCACAGCGCAACAACGGTTCGCTCCTCACCTGGGCTCAGATTGCAGCAGCCACACCGGGGTCGGCCCTCCACGACGACATCGTGCGCTGGGCCGACCGGCTGAAGCCCTATCAGGATCAGCTCTACGTCACGTTCAACCACGAACCCGAGACCACCAAGAACCAGGCATTGGGCACGGCGGCCGAGTTCCAGGATGCCTGGCACAACGTGATGACGATTCTCGATGCTCGGGGACTTCGCACCAAGGGCAGGTTGTTCATCGTCACCTCGTCCGGATTCGGCTATCCGTCGACGGATCGGCGGGCCGTCGAGCACTGGTATCCGGGCGACGACTGGGTCGACGCCGTCGGCGGCGACGCCTACAACTTCTTCCAGTGCCGTCCGACCGAACCTGCAACCTGGCTCGACTTGTCCGAGATCATCGAGGGGCAGCGACTCTGGGGGGTCGACCATCCGGACAAGGCATTGATGCTGCCCGAGTTCGCCACCGTCGGTGATCCGGCGATGCCCGGACGCCGGGCCGTCTGGATCGATCGGGCCAGGGCCACCCTGAAGGAACCGATGTACGCGCAGTTCACCCTTGCTGCCTTGTTCTACAACGTCGACGCTGCGAATGGCGGATGCGACTACTTCAACTCCACCAGCGATGCCCGGCAGGCCTTCTACGACTTCGCCAACGATCCCGCCTTCGGCGGAAGCGCCGGGGTGGGGGTGCCGTCCCCGACGGCGTGCCACTGGTCGAACGAAGGTGGAACCGATCTTCTGCATTGGAACCCTGCCTACGAGGCAGCCGCGTATCAGATCTTCCTCGGCGGGCCCGGCGAGCAGCTTCTGGTGGGCTCCACCTCCGAGCTCTTCTTCGCCGGCGATCACGCCGACGGATCCCCCGGTTACCGGGTGGCCGCCGTGAACCGAGCCGGTCAGGTGTCCGATCTTCGACCTTGCGTCGAACCTCCCCCCGAGCCTCCGGCGCTGGAGCCTCCTGCGTCGTGCGAATGGGCCCGAGACGCCGGCGCCATCACCGTGTCCTGGCTCGCCGCCGATCAGGCAACCGCTTACGTGGTGTACCGCACGGTCAACGGGTCGCCCGCCTACTGGCGTGGCCGGGTGGAGGACACCGAGTTCGTCGACTCCGACGTCCTCGGCGACCTGGACTATTCGGTCAGGTCGCGGGCCATCAATGGATCGCTCAGCATCAGCTCGACCACCTGTGTCGACACCAGCCCGCCGCCCGAACCCTTCGGCCCGCCGCCATCATGCACATGGACCCGAGCCAACGGCACCATCACCGTCAACTGGACACCCGGCCCCAGCGCCACCAACTACATCATCTACCGCACCGTCAACGGCGCAGGCCCCTACTGGCAGGGCCGCACCGTCAACCTCACCTTCAGCCAACCCGACCGCACCGGCGAACTCACCTACACCGTCGCCAGCAAGAACCAAACCGGCAACATCAGCAACCCACAGACCTGTCTAGTGTCTGCGCCATGACCAAATCGCACCTGACCGAGTTCTGGACATCGGGCGTCGGCATGCCACGCTCGACGGTGAAGCAGGCAAAGCGGGCCGAGGACGAAGGTTGGGATGGCATCGGCCTGGTCGATTCACAGAACCTCGCCGGCGATCCCTACATCGAGTTGGCGTTGGCCGCCCAGGTGACCGACCGCATCCGCCTCGGCACCGCAGTCACCAACCCGCTCACCCGCCATCCGGCCGCGATGGCGACGGCCATCGCCACCGTGCAAGCCGAAAGCGATGGCCGGGCGGTGTTGGGGATCGGACGGGGCGACTCGGCGTTGGCCCATCTGGGGTTGGCCCCGGCACCGGTGACCACCTTCGAGCGCTACCTCGAGCGCCTCCAGGCCTACCTGCGGGGCGAGGACGTGGCGTTCGACGTCGATCTCGACGGAGGAGGGCAGGTGAAGGCGGCTGATGCCCTCCACCTGGCCGGCGGCCCTACTGCCAGTCGTCTTCGTTGGCTGCGCGACGGGTTCGTCAAGGTCCCCGTCGACGTTGCCGCTACCGGCCCCAAGGTCATTGCCGCGGCGGCCCGCCATGGCGACCGCATCACTTTTGCCGTCGGGGCCGACAGCGAACGTCTGAGCTGGGCGATGGAAGTGGCCCGGCGGGCCGCTCACGATGTCGGTCGCAATCCTTCCGACCTTGCCTTCGGTGCGTATGTCCCCGTCTATCCCCACCCCGATCGAACGAAGGCTCGCGAGCTGATCTCGGGTGGGGTGGCTTCCTTCGCGCGCTTCTCGATCATGCACGGGTCGGTCGCCGGTCCGGTGACCGACGACCAACGCGAAACCCTCGAGGCCGTGCACGCCAACTACGACATGGGGAGCCACTTCACCCACGGGTCACCACAGTCGAGGGTTCTCACCGACGAAGTGATCGACCGATTCGGGATCGCCGGCCCGTCGGGCTACTGCGCCGAGCGTCTGTCCGAACTGATCGATCTCGGGCTCGAGAAGATCTTCGTCATGGGCGGCGGGTTCCGCGGGGACAGGTCCGAGGCCGAAGCCTCACGAGCTCGCATGGTCGACGAGGTCCTCCCCGAACTTCGCTGACCTCCCATCGACGTCCGACGTGCGCCGTCAGACCGTTTGCGGACCGCGGATGAGCTGACCGGGCATGACGCCGGTGGGCTCGCCGTCGCGGTAGATCACCTGCCCTCGCTTGATGGTGGCCCGATACCCCTCAGCGCGTTGGATGAGGCGACGCCCGCCGGCCGGAAGGTCGTAGGCCATCTCTGGGGCCCGCAGCGTCAGGTTGTCGTAGTCGATGATGTTGACGTCGGCCAACATGCCGACCTCGAGCGTGCCGCGATCGCGCAATCCGACCTGGCGGGCGGTGTCGCGACATTGGCGCTGCACCACGTACTCCAGCGGGAGGCGATCGCCCCGGGCCCGATCGCGCGCCCAGTGGGTGAGCATGTACGTGGGGAAGCTGGCATCGCAGATGACGCCACAGTGGGCTCCACCATCGGACAGACCGGGCACCGTGCCCTCGGCCAGGTTCATCTCCCGTAGGGCGTCGTGGTTGCCATCGGTGAAGTTGGCCAGCGGGAACAGCATCAGCTCACGGCCGTCGCGCTGCAAGAGCATGTCGTAGGCCATTTCCACCGGGGCGATGCCGGCAGCCTCGGCCCGGCCCTGCACACTCATCTCCGGGGTCGGCTCGTAGTCCGGCGGATCGCCGAGCGGGAACATCTTGTGGAACGACTGGGCGACCATGCCCGACATACCGTGGGTGCGGTTGGCGTGCTCGGCGATCAGGGTGGCGCGCATCTCGGGGTCGCGCATTCGAGCCACCCGCTCCTCGAGGGGGAGATCGGCCAACTCACGCCGGTAGGTCGGACACGTGATGAATGGATGCATCGATGACTGCAGACCGAGCAACATGCTGATCGGTCGAATGGCGACCTGAGCGCTCAACTGCACACCCTCGGCCCGAGCCTCCTGGATGCGCTCGAGGATTTCACGCCATCGCTCGGGGCTCTGGTCGAACTGGGAGAGCAGGATGGACAGCGGTGCGCCACCCGCCTCGGCCATGCCTCGGAAGATGTCGAACTCGGCATCGAGGTCGCGGAAGTCGGACACGATCTCGAGGTGCCCGAACCCCTTCTCCTGCAGGGCCTGCGCAATACCCCACAACTCGGTGGGCGCGTTGGTGAGGGTGGGGATCTGATTGCCTTGCTTGTCACGGTGATTGATCGTTCGCGACGTGGTGAACCCGAGCGCGCCGGCGTCGAGCGCCTCGGCGGTGAGTTGGCGCATCCTTGCGATCTCTTCGTCGGTGGCGGCTTCCTCGTGGTCTCGCCCCCGGTCGCCCATCACGTACACCCGCAACGCGGAATGCGGCATCTGGGCCCCGATGTCAATGGCATGCGGGATGGCCTCGACCGCATCGAGGTACTCGGGGAACGACTCCCAGGTGAAGTCGACGCCTTCGGACAGCGCCGCACCGGGAATGTCCTCGACGCCTTCCATGACGCTGATGAGGAACTCGTGTCGGTCGGGGCGGACCGGGGCGAATCCGACGCCGCAATTGCCCATCACGATGGAGGTGACGCCGTGCCATGACGACGGCGTCACGGCAGGATCCCACACCACCTGACCGTCGTAGTGGGTGTGGATGTCGACGAAGCCGGGGGTGACCAGCAGGCCGGATGCATCGATCTCCTCACTGCCTTGCTCGGTCACCAGGCCGACCATCGTGATGCGGTCGCCGTCGATGGCGACGTCGGCCGGACGAGGGGCGGCACCGGTACCGTCGACGACCATTCCGTTACGAATCACCAAATCATGCACGAGATCCCCCGATCAGCGGTGTGAGTGGGTTTGATCGTACTGCATTCTGGTGTGGCAACCAGATCCTCGTGTGGCAACATGCCCGATCTGATCCTCGTGTGGCAACATGCCCGATCATGATCGACGTGGAGGATCTCGTTCGGCTCGACGCCATCGACGGCCGGGCCTACACCGATGCCGATCTCTATCGGCTGGAACTCGAGAAGATCTTCACCAACGGCTGGGTGTTCGTCGGCCACGAGTCCGAAGTGCCCAACGCCGGTGACTTCGTGACCCGCCGATTGGGGCACGATCCCGTGATCATGGTGCGCGACCGCGCTGCTCGGATCCACGTCGTGGCCAACCGGTGCGCCCACCGTGGGGTCAGCCTGGTGCAGGGCCGAGCGGGTAACGTCGGGTCGTTCCAGTGCATCTTCCACGGATGGACCTATGGCCACGATGGCACGCTCAAGGGCATGCCCCAACCCGGTGGTCTGGCGGTGGCCAGGGAGGACTGCTCACTCGATCGACCGGGCCGGGTGGCGAGCCATCGAGGTTTCGTGTTCGCCAACCAGAGCGGAACGGCCGGCACCCTGGCCGACCATCTTGGTCCTGGTGGCACCGAACTGCTCGACTGGGTGTGCGACCTCTCCCCCACCGGTCAGGTCGACCTGAGCGCCGGGTGGCTCGGCCAGGAGGCAACATCCAACTGGAAGATGTGGGCCGAGAGCGACCTCGACGGCTATCACCTCGGCAGCCTCCATGCGTCGCTCTGGCGGGCTGTGCCCGGCAGCCAGTACGAAGCAGCGGTGCTGGCCGGTGAGTCCAAGGTCACCGCCACCACTCGAGACCGCGGACGAGGACACATCGAACTCGAGTTCTGGCGGGGGTACGACCGGCCTCTCGCCTGGCTGGGCGTCACGCGGGAGCGGGTGGCCGACTATGTGGACGCGCTGACCGAGGCCCACGGATCCGAACGGGCCGAAGAGCTGTTGTGGCGAGGGCCGCCGCACGCGCTCATCTTCCCCAACCTCTTCCTGGGCGAGATGAACCTGGCCATCATCGATCCCACGGCGGTCGATCGCACGGTGCACTACCACACGCCGCTCTTGCTGGGCGGGGTATCGACGTCGTTCAACCAGCGGATCCTGCGTCAATCCGAGGCGGCGATGGGCCCGGCCGGCTTCCTGCTCCCCGACGACGCAGCGGCCGCCGAACGGCTGCAGATCGCCTTCGGCCACAGCGGTGGTTGGATGGATCTGAGCCGCGGTCGCAACCGGGAACAGATCGATGAGCGAGGCGACCGGGTCGGCCATGTCTCCGACGAGGTTCCGGTACGAGGGTTCTGGCGCCACTGGCACGAGATGATGGTGGCACCGTGACCCTCGGCGAATTGCTCCTTCGTTCGGATGTCGAGTCGTTTCTCTATCTGGAAGCGCGACTGGCCGACGAATCCCGGTACGACGAGTGGTTGGACTTGTTCGATGACGAAGTGCACTACTGGGTTCCCCAAGGTCGGGCCGACTACGACCCGGCCACCCGGATCTCCTACATCAACGACAACCGGAACCGTCTCGAGACCCGCGTTCGGCAGCTCAACACCGGGGTGCGGTACGCCCAGACCCCTGCGTCGCCCATGCGCCGAGTGATCTCGAATGTCGAGGTCCTCGAGGTGATCGAGGAAATCGGCTCGACCATCGTCACCTGTGGCTCGAACTTCGTGCTTCGGGAGCACTCGATCCAGGCCACCAACGAGCTCAGGACCTGGGCGGGACGAGCGACCCATCGCCTGCGTCGAACCGACCATGGCTGGAGAATCGCCGCCAAGACGGTGGAGTTGGTCAACTCGTCGTACTCGCTGCCAACCCTGGCGTTCGTGCTGTGAGGATGCTCATCCTGGAGCATCGGTCATGAAATACCGTCGTCTTGGCGGAACGGGCATCCGACTTTCGATGTTGGGCCTCGGCACCTTGCCCTTCGGCACCGACACGCCCGAACCCGAGGCCCGCCGGATGGTCGAGCGATGTCTCGAAATCGGTATCAACCACTTCGACTGCGCCAACATCTACGGCAACGGCAAGGCCGAGGAAGTACTGGGGCGCTGCCTCGCCGGCGTGCGTGACGACGTGGTGCTGGCCACCAAGGTCGGCTTCCCCACCGGGCGCGGTCTCAATGACCGGGGCGCGTCGGCTTCCCACATCGACCAGTCGGTGAAGGCCAGCCTCCGCCGGTTGGGCACCGACCGCATCGACCTGCTGTACCTGCACCGGTTCGACAACCGCACCGACCTCGAACACACCTTGCGCGCCCTCGACCGTCTGGTCGGCAACGGCACGGTGATGCACCTCGGTGCGTCGAACTTCGCCGCCTGGCAGGTGGCCACCGCACTTGGGCTCGGCGCCCTGCACAACTGGGCACCGTTGGTGGCGATGCAACCCATGTACAACCTGGTCAAACGCCAGGCCGAGGTCGAGATCCTGCCGTTGGCCCAGGCCGCCGATCTCGCAGTGCTTGCCTACGGCCCCTTGGCGGGAGGGCTGCTCACCGGCAAGTACGGCGAGCAGCGCGGTCAGATCGATGGACGGTTGACCAACGATCCGATGTATCAGGCTCGCTACCGAGACGATGCCGACTACCGCGCTGCGACTCAACTGGCACGCATCGCCCGCGAGCACGGCATCCACCCGGCCACCTTGGCGGTGGCCTGGTGTGCCGGCCACCCGGGCATCACCGCTCCGCTGGTGGGAGGACGCTCCCTCGAGCAGCTCGAGCCCTCCCTGGCCGCCGCCGACTTCGTGGTCGACGCCGAGTTACGAGCCCGCCTCTCGGCGTTGACGCCCGAACCTCCACCGGCCACCGATCGCTCGGAGGACCGCCCCGACTGATCGACGATTCAAGCGCAGACCGTTCGACCAACCGAACCCCGGATGGTTTGTCAACGCAGGTCGAGGTCTTCACCCTGCGAGCGCTCGACGCACCCGGGGGGCAACCTCGGTGGCATAGAGTTCGATGCTGTGCATCATGGCCTGGTGGGACAGGGTGCCCACCGAGTACTTGAGATCGAAGCGGGACAGACCGAGCAATGTCACCGTGTCGGCGATCTTGCGGGCCACCGTCTCCGGCGAACCGACGTACA
>JAHECQ010000174.1 GCA_024641625.1 Acidimicrobiales bacterium
GACCACGCTCGTCTTCTTCCTCGTCGTCGTCGACGTCTCCGCCGTCAACGTCGCCTTCCCCAGCATCGGCGACGACTTCGGTTCGAGCGAGTCGACGCTGAGTTGGATCCTGTCGGGCTACAACGTCGTCGTGGCGTCGCTGCTGCTGGTCTCGGGTCGACTGGCCGACAGCATCGGACGCAAGAAGATGTTCCTGCCGGGGGTGGCGATCTTCCTCCTCGGGTCGATGCTCTGTGGAGTGTCCCAGAACACGGGGCAGCTCATCGGCGCGCGGGTGATCCAGGCACTGGGTGGAGCCACCGTCATGCCGACCGCACTGGCGGTGGTGCTGCCCGGCTTCCCCGCCCACAAGCGGAGCACGGTCATCGGCATCACCGGAGCGACCGGCTCGTTGGGCGGTGTCTTCGGTCCGGCGTTGGGTTCGTTCCTCATCAGCGTGTGGTCCTGGCGCGGCATCTTCTTCATCAACGTCCCCATCTGTCTGCTGGTCCTGTTCCTCGGGCCGCGGCTGTTGCAGGAGTCGAAGAACCCGACGGCCACCGGCCGCATCGACCTGGTGGGTGTTCCGATCGGCACCGCCGCCATTGCTCTCATGATGTTCGGCATCGTGCAGAGCGAAACCTGGGGTGTCACCGATCCACGGGCCATCGCCATCTTCCTCGCCGGTGCTGCGCTGGTGCCGGTGCTGCTTCGCCGATCGGCCAGGCATCCTGAACCGCTGATCGAGCTCGACCTGTTCGAATACCGGTCGTTCCGCGCCGCCAACGCCGGTGTCGCCTTCTACTCCCTGGCGTTCACCTCGGGATTCCTGGTCAACTCCCTCCTGCTTCAACGCCTCTGGGATCAGTCCATCACGACCACGGGCAAGGCCCTGATGGCATCGCCGCTTCTCGGCGCCGCCGTTTCGCCACTCTCGGGCCGTCTGGCCGATCGCATCGGCCACCGCTGGATCCTCAGCCTCGGATCGATCTGCTGCGGCTCTGCCGTGGTGTTGTACCTGACGGTGCTCGGTCCCGAGCCCCAGGTCTTCACCCGATTCGTCCCCATCAGCCTGCTGTCGGGTCTCGGCGTCGGGGCGACCATTGCCACCTGGGCCAGTGCCGGGATCAGTGACATCGAACCGGCACGCTTCGGAACCGCCAACGCGACCGTGCGAACGACCCAACAGGTCTTCTACGCCCTCGGTGTTTCGATCGTCGTCACGCTTCTGGCGCTCGGCGGCGACGAAGGGACCATTCGGGGGTTCCGTTGGGCCTGGGTGTTCGTGGCCGCCATGTATTTCGCCAGTGCGGTGGTGGTGGCACTGACCTTCCCTGCCGGGTCGAGCGATGATCGGAGCCACCAGAGCAGCCGGTAATCTGCGACCATGGCCCGCAGGCACACCGTCACGTCGACCCTCGCCGGGCACCTATCTCATCGACGGCTATGTCGCCGATGCTTCGGCGGTGCTCGACGCCATCGGGCGGCCGACCTGGATCGTGGGACATTCGCTCGGCGGCGTGACCGCGGCCGCCGTTGCCGCTCGGGACACCACCAACGTGCGGGGCATCTTCCTGGAGGATCCACCCATGTTCCTGAACCAGCCGGGGATCTGGGAGACCACGCCATTCGCGACGCTGTTCGCCCAGACCCGGGACGCCGTGCGACAGCTCCAGGACAGCGGGGCACCGATCGCGGCGTACGTCGACCTGGTGGCCAACGCCCCGACGCCCTCGGGTGCCACCGCCCGGAAGGAACTCACTGCCGACAGCATCGAGCAGTCGGCGCTCGCCTTGTCCCTCTTGGACACCGGTTGCTTCGACACTGCCATCGACAACACGGTGTTCGCCGGCTACGACCCGCATCGCCCCATGCCCTGCCCGGTCACCATCATTCAGGCAGATCCCCAGCTGGGTCCCGCGTTCTGTGTCGGTGACGCCGACTTCGTGCGAGCCGGCTCTCCCCATGCCGACGTCCTGGGCTACGAGGGCGTCGGCCATCGCATCCACGCCGACCGCCGTTTCGTCGACCGCTTCCACACCGACCTCGATTCGTTCCTGCGCCACGGCTGAACCAAGATCGGCCCATGGCTGTCCGCGATGTGTCCGATCCCGATCTGGTCGACACGGAGTTGCCACCGCTCGCCGGCCTGCGGGTGGTCGAGATCGGTGGTGGCATCCCCGCAGCGTTCTGTGCCCGCCAACTCCGCGGCTTCGGTGCCCACACCATCCGGGTCGAGGTAGGGGGTGACGAGCCTTCGTTGACCCCCGACGAGGCCACCTTCTTGCTCACCGGGGCCGAACGAATCGCGTTCCACGACTGCGATCTCGAGTCGCTGGTGGCCGACGCCGATGTGTTGATCGAAGACCAAGCTCCAGGATGGTTGGCCGCTCACGGTCTCGAGCCGACGGCTCTCCTGGCACGCCGTCCCGAGCTCGTCATCACCTCCATCAGTCCGTTCGGCCAGAGCGGGCCCCGGGCGCAATGGCTCACGACCCCTGCGGTCCAGTTCGCGGCCGGTGGTCTCATGAGCCTCACCGGCGAGCCCCATCGCACTCCGCTGGTGACCGGCGGCTCCCAGGCCTTCTTCCTCGGTGGGTTGCATGCCTTTGCCGCAACCACTGCGCTGGTGTTGGGGCGCCTGCGCACCGGACGGGGCGACTGGATCGATCTGTCGATGCAGGAATGTGCGGCGTCGATGCCCGAGCTGTACGGGGCCCAGAGTGAGTACGTACTCCAGGCACCGGTGCCCCGGTCGGGAAACAGCGTCCGCGCCGCGTGGGGGGTGTATCGCGCGGCCGATGGCTTCGCCGGCGTGTGCTGTCTCGAACGACAGGCGCACACCTTCATGCGCCTGATCGGTGACGAGATCGCCGACGACCCTCGCTTCATCGATCCCACCCAGCGCCAGGAGTTCGATGACGAACTCCTGGCCCACGTGATGGCGTTCATGATCGAACGGACCAAGGACGAACTCGTCGCCCTGAGTCCCGTCCACCGCGTGCCCTTCGGTGCGGTGAGAACACCGCGTGAGCTCCTGCACGACGAGGCCTATGCCCAACGCGGCTTCTTCGACCGACTCCGCCTGGCCGATGACGACGCGTCCGAAGCGTCGATCATGGTGCCCGGCCGCCCCTTCCCCGGGCTCGGATGGGTGCCGGCAGGCGATCCTTCTCCGGAACCTTCGGTGCACTGGCCACGTGCCACCGATCGCCACCCGTCACCGCCGGCCCTGCCCCTGGCCGGGATTCGGATCCTCGATCTCACCATGATGTGGGCCGGCCCCTACGCCACGAAATTGCTGGCCGAACTCGGTGCCGAGGTGATCAAGATCGAGTCGCCGAGCGCTTGGGACAACATCCGTACCCTCATCGCCCAGGACGCCTCCATCGCCGATCCCTGGAACAGCGCCTACTACTTCAACGAGTACAACCACTCGAAGAAGTCACTGACCCTCGACCTGGCCCAGCCTGCCGGCCGGGACGTCTTCCTCCGGTTGGTCGCCGACTCCGATGTGGTCATCGAGAACTACCGGGCCGACGTCATGGACAATCTCGGTCTCACCGACGACGTCCTCCGAGGGGTCAACGACGATCTCGTGGTCATCTCGATGGCAGGGTTCGGCAAGACCGGACCGCTTCGCAATCACGTCGGATTCGGTCCCATCATCGAGATGATGTCCGGGCTCATGTCCCTCACCGGGTATGGCGACGACGACATCCCGGTGAAGTCCGGCATCTCCTACGGCGACCCGGTCGGTGGCCTCAACGCCGTCGCCGCGACGGCATTGTCGCTCATCGCTCGGCACCGGTCGGGCAACGGTCGCCACATCGACCTGGCCCAACGCGAGACGGCATCCACCATGGCCGGGCCGGCATTCGTTGCCGCATCCCGCGGCAAGGACCCCATTCACTGGGGCAATCGTCATCCACAGTTCGTGCCCCAAGGCTGCTATCTCGCCGCCGACGCTGCACCCGACGACCCGTCGGCCGCCGACCACCAAGATGGCGGCCGATGGGTGGTCATCTCGATCGTCAACGACCGACAATGGGGTGCCCTCGCCACCCTCATCGGTCGTGCCGACCTCGCCACCCTCGATCTCTTGGCTCGTCAGAGACGCCACGACGAGCTCGACCGACTCATCGGCGACTGGTGCGCCGAGCGAACGCCCGAGGAGGCGGCCGAGTCGTGTCAGGCAGTCGGCGTGCCCGCATCACCGGTCATCGACACCTATCGGATGCACGACGACCCGCAGCTCGTCGCCCGCGGTTTCTGGGTGCGTGTCCCGAACGAGAAGATGCATTCGTACCGACAGAGTGGACACACGTGGCGTCGGGTCACCGGGGTGCAGCATCGCCTGCGGCGCTCGCCCTGGTTCGGCGAGCACAATCACGAGCTGTTGTCGGCACTCGGCCTGCGTGACGCCGAGCTGGCGGCCCTCGAGGACGCCCGCGTCATCGCCGACGCTCCGATCAACCCCGGCGTCGGCTGAGCGGTCCCGTTCGATCAGGCCCGGGCGAGGGCCGTGCGGCCCATCCCGAACTGCCCGAACCGCGGACAGCTCAGCGGAGCAGATCGAGGATGACCCGGGCCACCCGCAGTACGAGGTCTTCACGGTAATGGGTCGCTACGACCTGCAGTCCTACTGGTAGGGCGCCCCCGGCGGTGGCCACCGTTCCGACGGGGATGGACACTGCCGGCTGGCCGGTGTAGTTGAACGGCACGGTGAACGGCACCGCGTCGGACCAGCGATCGAATTCGGCCGAGTGGTACACCGTGTCGACCGGGGGAGCCACCGTGGGCATGGTGGGAGTGAGCAACACGTCGTAGGCCTCGTGGAAGCGCCGCATTCTCGTGGCCAAGCGCGCCCGGGCGGCATGGCCCGCCTGCACGCCGGCCGCATCGATCGCCAGGCCCTCCTGCGCCAGCTGTCGAAAGCCCGGATCGAGATCGGACCACTGATCGGAGGGGATGCTCCGCAATCGAGCGGCGAACCCGGCCTTCCAGTAGTCCTCGAGTTGAGGACGAAGCGGGTCGAAGACGGTGCCCGCTTCGGAGACCTGGTGGCCGCCGGCCTCCAGCGCAGCGATGGCCGAGCGACACACGGCCGAGACCGCAGGATCGGTGGCGGCTCCTCCGAGCGTGTCGGTGAAGGCGATCCGGAGACCTCCGCCATGGTGCCCACCAAGCCCGTCATGCAGGCCGACGCGCCAGTCACGGGGGTCATGGGGTACCGAGTTCCAGTCGCGTACGTCCGGGCGGCTGAAGACGTTCAACAACAACGCAGCGTCCTCGACCGAACGGGCCAACGGCCCGGTGGAGACCAACGTGGTGAAGGTCGACTCCGTGGGCGTCTGAGGGACCCGGCCGAACGTCGGCTTGAGGCCGACCAAGCCGCAGTAGCTGGAAGGCAGGCGTACCGAACCGCCACCATCGGTGCCGTGGGCCACGGCGCCGATACCGGCAGCCATCGACGCACCGGCTCCACCCGACGAGCCCCCCGGCGTGTGGTCGAGGTTCCAGGGGTTGCGAGTGACGCCGAACCGCGGGGTGTCGGTCATCCCCTTCCAACCGAACTCCGATGTGGTGGTCTTGCCCAGGAAGACTGCCCCCGCCTCGCGAAGGCGCGCCACCGAGGGCGTGTCCTCCGTGGATGGGACAGGACTCCCCGTCGTTGAACCCTCGCTCGTCGGATAACCGGCCATGGCCACGATGTCCTTGACCGACACCGGGACGCCGTCGAGGTCACCCATCGGACGTCCGGCCACCCACCGCTCCGCACTGGCCAGAGCCGCCGCTCGCGCCTCATCGGCGTGAACCGAAACGAAGGCATTGACCGCGGGCTCGACGCGATCGATGAGACCAAGTTGCTGATCGATGACCTCGACCGGGGACACCTCACGTCGCCGGTAGGCCTCGAGCAGCGCGTGGACCGTCCAGACCGGTCCGTCGGCGTCGACGCCTGGAGGAACAGCTACCGAAGGCTCGAACATCAATCGCCCGGTTGATCGACGCGGACCAGTTCCCCACCGTCGACCACGAGGGTCTGACCGGTGATCCAGCGTGCGTCGTCACTGGCCAGGAACAGAGCCGCCCGGCCGATGTCCTCGGGCTCGCCGAGCTGCTTCATCGGCATGGAGTTCGCCACCGATTCACCGCGCTCACCCTCCCACAGCACCCGGGCGAAGTCGGTGCGGATCAGACCCGGGGCAATGCAGTTGACCCGGACCTTGGGGCCGAGCTCTGCACCGAGCTGCTTGGTCATGTGGATGAGCGTCGCCTTGAACATGCAGTACACCCCGATGTCCTTGCTGGTCGTGTAGCCGCCGACCGACGCGATGTTGACCACTGCGCCACCATGGTCCGCCATCCATCGGTTCCATGCGTACTGCGTCCACAGCATCGGTCCACGAACATTGACCTCATAGGTCTTGTCGAGCATCGACGCCGGCACATCGATGGTGCGCCCGTTGTGAGGATTGGTGGCGGCGTTGTTCACCAGGATGTCGATCGACCCGAAGTGATCGATGGTGTGGTCGATGAGCTGGGCGCCCTGCTCGGGGTCACCCACGTGGCTCGGTTTCCAGGCAACGACGCCGGCCAGACCGAGGGCCGTCAGCTCATCGGCGGCCTCTTCGCACTTCTCGGCCTTGCGGGAGGTGATCATGACGTTGGCGCCGGCCTCCATGAAGGACTTCGCGATGCCCAATCCGATACCGGCGGAACCGCCGGTGACGAGCGCAGTTTTCCCTGCGAGCTTCTGATCCATCTCGCACTTCTAGCACCTGCCCATGCGATCCTGCACGACCGGACTCCCCTGCCGTCCCCCGCTCGCCCGATCGTGATCGGTCGAGCCGTATAGGCTCAGCACATGCCGAGCACCTTGCCCCTCGAGACCATCGACTACTCGACCGCCGACAACATCGCCCACATTCGCTTCAACCGACCCGAAGGCGCCAACGCCGTGAGTGTTGCCTTCTCCCGGGATCTTCGCGCCGCCATGCTCGAGGCCGCCTTCGACGACAACGTGAAGGTCGTCGTGGTGACCGCCGCCGGCAGGGTGTTCTGCGCCGGTGGCGACCTCAAGGAGTTCCACGAGGCCGGTGATGGGCTACCGAAGATGGCCTCCGACATGCTCACCGACTTCCACGGTGCCATCTACCGGATGAATCGCATGCCCAAACCCGTCATCGCCGCCGTCGGAGGCGCGGCCGGCGGGGCCGGCCTGTCGATCGTCAGCGCCTTCGATCTGGTGGTCGCCGGCGAATCTGCCAAGTTCACCATGGCCTACACCCGAGCGGGCGTCACACCCGACGGAACCTCCACCTATTTCCTCGCCCGTCACGTGGGCATGCGCCGTGCCCTCGACCTGGTCCTGACCAACCGAGTGCTCAGCGCTGCCGAAGCCGAGACATGGGGTCTGGTGAACCGGGTCGTGCCCGACGGCGAAGCAGATCAGGCCGCGCTCGAGCTGGCCAAGCAGCTGGCTTCGGGGCCCGCATGGGCGCTCGGCCACGCCAAACGCCTCGTCTACGAGGGGTTCGACTCGTCGCTGGAAGAGGCGGGCGAACGCGAAGGCGTCGCCATTGCCACGGCCATGGCCGGCCACGACGGTCGCGAAGGCATCGCCGCGTTCGTCGAGAAGCGCTCGCCGGCATTCACCCAGACCAGCAACGGCTGAGTTGGCAACTCATGGACATCTCCCGCATCACCGAGGTGGGCATCGCCGTTCCTGATCTCGAGGCGGCCACTACCCTGTTCCGGCAGCTCTTCGACGCCGATATCGGGGACGTGGTCGATGTCCCCATGTACGACATGGAGTTCCGGATGTGCCGGGTCGGCAAGGTCGACTTCGAGGTCATGGCGCCCACCGCAGACAACGGGGTCATCGCCGACTTCCTGGCCAAGCGCGGACCGGGCCTGCACCACATTGCCTTCGCGGTCGACGATCTCGACGACACGATGAAGACGCTCGGGGACAAGGGCGTACAGTTCGTGGCCGGTACACCGGCGACGCTGCGAAGCAGGATGGTCGACTACGCCGGACGACGAATCGACGGCGAGATCACCTTCACGTTCTCGCACCCGGCGTCCATCCTCGGGATTCTGTTCGAGT
>JAHECQ010000175.1 GCA_024641625.1 Acidimicrobiales bacterium
ATGACGCTGAACATCGGGTTGGCGAACTGACTGAACGCAACCATCCACTCGCCGCCCTTGCGAATGGTTCCTCGTTGCTCGTGCTCGAGTCCGACGGCAAACCCCGGGTTGTCGACCAGGTTCACCAGCGGCAGGTGGAACACGTCGCACACGTCGATGAAGCGCGTCAGCTTGTCGCAGCCGTCGGCGGTGAGCGCACCCCCGTTGACGTGACGGGAGTCCGAGGCGATGACCCCGACCGGGTACCCGTTGAAACGGGCCAGCCCGGTGATCTGATCGGTGCCCCACAACGCCCCGATCTCGAAGAACGAGCCGCGGTCGGCCATCAGCTCGATGCCCCGACGAACGTCGAAGGTGGTGGTTCGCTTTCGGGGCACGAGGGTGAACAGTTCGTCGTCGCGCCGATCGGGAGCATCCCCGGCGCCCGAGGCCGCCACGGTCGGCAGCTCGTAGGCGCTGCTCGGTAGATACGACAGGAACCGCCGGGTCTGTTCGAGGGCGTCCTCCTCGGTCTCGGCGAGGTTGTCGACCGACCCGTTGGTGCAATGGACCCGCCAGTCGCCGAGGTCTTCCTTGGTGATGTCGTACCCCATGGCGTGACTGACGACCGGCGGACCGGCGACGAAGAGCTGAGCGATGTCTCGGACCATGACGCTGAAGTGTCCGAGCACCGCTTTGGCCGCACCGATGCCCACGACACTGCCCAGTAGGACATTGACCACCGGGACCGTGGCCAGCTGTTTGGTGTAGTCGGACACGCCGAGATGGCCGGGGAGGAACGAGCCGCCACCACCGGAGACCCGTGGTCGACCGGCCGTGATGGCGCCCGTGCTCTCCTTGGCCGCGCTCTCGCCGTCTTTCTTCTGTTCGGGCACCATGCTGGCAACGCTGCCCCCACCCGAGGAGCCATCGAGGAGGCGGACCGATGGGACTCGCAGTTCCAGACTGAGACGGTCGAGGTAGCGGCTCTTCTCGCCGATGGCGCCGTCGGCATGGCCACCGCGGGAGGTGAAGTCGTCGGCGCACACGATCGTTTGGCGTCCGTCGACGTCACCCCAGCCGCCGACGTGGTTGGCCGGCGTGAAGGCCGCGACCCGACCATCCTCATCGTAGGAGGCGAAGCCGGTGAGGCTGCCGACCTCGCGGAAGGATCCGGCATCGACCAGCAGGTCGATGCGTTGCCGGCACGTCAGCTTGCCCCGGTTGCGTTGGCGAACGACACCTGGTTCCTCGCTGTCCGGACCGAGTCGAGCCAGAGCGAGTTCGTGGAGCGACGCAACCTCCTCGAGGAGCGGCGTCCAGCTGTTGTCGGGGTCGAGTCGGGTTGCGACGGCGCCCTCGGCGCCGGCGGGGTCGAGCACCGCGATGATCTGTCCGGCACCGACGACCTCACCGGGGGAGAGCGCCCCGATGGCGACGACTCGGCCGGCAATCGGTGCCGTGACGACCGTCTCCATCTTCATGGCGTTGAGCACCACGAGCGCCGTGCCGGCGGCCACGATCTGGCCCTCGACCACCGTCACCTCGACGACGTTGGCCGTGCCCGGTGCGGCGACGGCCTGGTGGCCGGACTCGACGAACAGTGGGGGTTGGGTGGAGACCGCAGCGGCCACCGGGGCGGGGCCGGAGGCTCGGCCGGGAGCCAGCTGGTCGAGCAGCTCCCGTCGTCCGGGGCCATCGGAGGAATCGGCGGTGGAGCCACCCCCTGACGGGTTGAGGAGTTCGGGGTGTTCGGTGAGCAGGTCGGTGCGGGCGTCGCCGAGGCGGACATCGGCGTGGTCGACGATGGCCAGCAGCGAGGCGAGATTGGTGGGCAGTCCGAGTATCTGGAAGTCACGCAGTGCACGGTGCGAACGATCGAGGGCGGAGGCCAGCGACGCGGAGGAACCCGACGTCGTGATGACCTTGGCCAGCAGCGGATCGAATTGCGGTGGTGGAGTGAGGCCGGCATAGCCGCAGGCATCGACCCGTACACCCCGGCCACCAGGCTCCTTGTAGGCGGAGATCGTGCCCATGCCGGTGGCGACGACTCGGGCCTGGACGGCGAAGCCTCGGGGAGCGGGCACGTCGGCCTGCGATGCCAGACCCAGATCGGCGAGGGAACTGCCCGTGGCCAAATGGAATTGGGCCTCGACGATGTCGATGCCGGTGACCTCCTCGGTCACCGTGTGTTCGACCTGGACCCGGGGGTTGCACTCGATGAAGTAGTGGGCGCCGGTCTCGGGTTGGACGAGGAACTCGACGGTGGCCGCGTTGACGTAGGGCGAGCCGGTGTGGTGGCCGGTCGCCGCCACCAGCCGCACGGCATCGGCCAGGATGCGTTGGCGAAGGTCAGCGTCGAGGTTGGGCGCCGGCGCGATCTCGAGCACCTTCTGGTTGCGTTGTTGCACCGAGCAATCGCGTTCCCACAGATGGACCACGTTGCCGTCGGCGTCGGCCAGGATCTGGACCTCGATGTGACGCGGCCGCTCGACGAGTTTCTCGATGAACACCGAACCGTCGCCGAAGGCAGTCTGGGCCTCGCTGCGGCAACGGTCGATGGCTTCGCCGAGGTCGTCGGCGTGATGGACCGCACGCATGCCCCGCCCGCCGCCGCCGGCCGCGGCCTTCACCATCACCGGGTAGCCGATCGCGGCCGCAGCTGCGTGGGCCGCATCGTGGTCGGCGACCGGATCCGGGGTGCCGGGTACCACGGGAACGCCGATCGACTCGGCCAGGTGCCGGGCCTCCACCTTGTTGCCGAAGAGTGCCAGTACCGCGGCCGGAGGACCGATGAACGTGAGCCCGACCTCGGCGCACCGTCGGGCGAAGTCGGCGTTCTCGGCGAGGAAACCGTAGCCGGGGTGCACGGCATCGCAGCCGGTCTCGGCGGCAATGGCCAAGACGGCGTCGATGTCGAGATAGGCGGAGATGGGATCCGGTGTGCCGGCCAGGGCTCGCGAGTCGGTGGTGGCCCGGGTGTGCAGCGAGTGCTGATCGACGGGGGAGTAGACGGCGACCGATTCGATGCCGAGTGAGGCAGCGGCCTCGGCGATTCGCAGGGCGATCTCGCCTCGATTGGCGATGAGGACACGTTCGATGGGGTGCATGATCGCGGTCACTGGCCCGTGAACTTCGGTGCACGCTTCTCGAGGAAGGCGTTGATGGCTTCGGCGGCGTCGTCAGTGGCCGTGGCCACTCCCATCGGGCCGGTCACGAGATCGAGTGCTCCGATGAGATCGGTGTTCTGAGACTGCCGCATCACCTGCTTGATCAACCGGATGCCCACCCGGGGTCCGGAGGCAAGCCTGGCTGCCAGGGCGTGCATCTCCTCGACGAGCGTCTCGTCGTCGCAGACCTTGGAGACGATGCCGAGTGCCAGCGCTTCGTCGGCGTCGACGAAGTCACCGGTCCACAGCATCTCCAGCGCCTTGGACTGGCCGACGATCCTGGGCAGCAGGTAGGCCCCGCCGTCACCGGGAACGAGGCCGAGCTTGATGTAGGTCTCGGCGAAGCGAGCCTTGCGGGCCGCCCAACGGATGTCGGCCATCAGGGCCATGTCCATGCCGGCGCCCGTCGCCGGGCCGTTGACCGCACAGAGATAGGGCTTCTGCAGGGCCACGACGGCGCGGCCCACGGGGTGCACGTAGGTGCGTAGGTAATTGCCGATGCTCAGCGACGGGTTGTTGCCCGTGGGCTTGAGCGTGTTGATGTCGCCACCGGCGCAAAAGGCCCGCCCGGCACCGGTGACGATGACCGCGCCGATGGAGTCGTCAGCCTGGCACTCGACCAGGGCGGCCGCCCAGTCGGCGAGCATGCCGTTGTGGAACGCATTGAGCGACTCGGGTCGATTGAGCGTGATGGTGGCCACGCCATCGTCGCCCTTTTCGAACAGCAGTGCATCAACCATGGTCGTTCTCCAGTTCCTTGCGTAGGACGGGGAGCACTTCGCGCCCCATCAATTCGATACATTCGAGCGCGTGCGCCGGGTCGGAACCGGGCCACGCCACCCGCATGGCCAGATGGGTGATTCCCACCTCACGGTGCTGGCGGACGAGGCCGGCGATGACGTCATCGGGACTGCCGATGACGAACCTGTTCCGAGCGAGTTCGACGAAGGCGTCCTCGCCGCCGGCTTGGGAGGCGGCGCTGGCAGCCTCGCCGGCCGATCCGGTGAGGCCCCACGAGGCATAGGCCGCGTACTTGGTCAACAGATGTGGCCCGGCGCGGCGATGGGCCTCGGCCGCGTCGGCGTGACAGTAGACCTCGAGCATGCGTCCGGCCTCGGTTGCCCTCGCCAGACCTGCCTCGGATCGGGCCCCGTCGAAGAGGTCGAGTTGGTGGCGGATCTCGGCGTCGGTGACGTTGGGCGCGGCCATGAACGCGTCGCCGATACGCCCGGCGCGTCTGATGGCGCGGTCGGTGGTGCCACCGATCCAGATCGGCGGCCCTCCCGGTCGGGCCGGGCCGGGCCGAACGGTCGCACGGTCGAGCCGGTACCAGCCGGCGTCGTGGGTGATCTCGGTCTCGGTCCAGAGCCGTCGCAGCATGGCGATGCCATCGACGAAGCGAGCGAGCCGGTCCTCATAGGGGGCGCCGAAGGCGTTGAACTCCTCGACGCGGTACCCCTGGCCGACGGTGAGGATGAAGCGGCCGCCGCAGGCGAGGTCGATCATGGCCACTTGCTCGGCGATGTCCACCGGGCGGTGCAGTGGGAGCAGGACCAGGTTCGTGCCGAGGGCCATGTCGCCCGAGAAGGCGGCAAGGTGGGACAGCAGCGTGAGCTGTGGGAAGAAGTGAAAACCGGGCGTGAGGTGGTGTTCACCGGCCCAGATGGAGTCGAATCCGTGCTCCTCGGCCGCCTTGACCTGAGTGACGAGATGGCGGAGATGCATGCCGGCATCGTCAGTGTCGGGATGCTGGGAATTGAGGTAGATGCCGGTCTTGAACGTCACGTATCCGATCCTCCCACGGTGCTGTGGCCGCGTACCACCCGAGCAGGTACTGTCTGGACCATGACCGATCTCCTCGATCTTCCTCGCCCCGCGCGACAACTCGACGATTCCGCCATTTCCTGGCGCCCGTTCGCCGGCTACGAGGGTCTCTATTTCTGGGTGCTCGGTGTCGATCACGCCCGTCAGCAGGTCGACATCTTCTTCCGCCTGGCTCCCGGTGCCCGTTGCCCGGGTCATCGTCACGTCGGGCCCACCGACACCCTGGTGCTCGAAGGTGAGCAGCGGACGTGGGAGAAGAAGGATGGCGAGTGGGCCCTCGATCAGGTCCGCCCACCCGGCTTCTACTCGTCGATCCCCGGAGACCATCTCCACTCCGAAGAGGGAGGCGCCGAGGGCGCCATCGTCATGCTGTCGATGACGGCCGTCGACGGGGTCATCTGGGAGACCTACGACTACGAAGGGGTCGAGTTCCAATCGGTGTCGACCATCGACGACTTCCAGCGGGTGCTGGACAAGCAGGGCCGCGTCGCCCCGCGCTGAGGCGGCGCGGTCGGCCAATCACATCTCGCCCGACGCGTTCTGGGGCGAGACCCTCACAGGAACGTGAGGCCCGTTGCCTGTTCCGACCAAGCCCACAGTCGGCGAGCGAGCTCCTGATCATGGCCGGCCGGGTTGGACGTGACCAGCACCGGGGGGCCCGTCATCTCCTTGAGCTTGCCCGGACCGTAGTACTGGCTCCCCGAGACGCTCGGGTCGGTTGCAGCGCGGAGCGTCGGCAGAGCCCCGATGGCAGGACTCTGGAGGATCCGGCCGATGACCGGGCGGAGCGTCCGCCACCACAGAGGCCGTTGTCCGCCGGTGGCCAAACGGGTCTCGGTGAGGCCGGGGTGGGCGGCCACCGAGATGGTCGACGAGCCTGCGGTCGAGAGGCGTCGTTGGAGCTCGTGGGCGAAGAGCAGGTTGGCCAGTTTCGAGCGGCGGTAGGCGCTCATCGGGTTGTAGGCGCCGGGTCCGGCGAGGGTCATGTCGGCGAAGTCGAACCCGCCGGCCCGGTGGGCCAGACTCGACACCGACACCACCCGTGCCGCGGGTGCCGCCTCGAGCAGCGGAAGGAGCAAGGCGGTGAGCTGGAAATGGCCGAGATGGTTGGTGGCCAGCTGGGACTCGATGCCATCCACCGTGAGCGATCGGGGCACCGCCATGATCCCGGCGTTGTTGATCAGCAAATCGAGGCGGTCGTATCGGGTTGCCACCCGGTCGGCCAATGCCCGAACCGACGCCTGCACTCCGATGTCGACCAGTTCGACGGAGAGTTCAGCGTGGTCGCCGCTCAGGGACGTGTCCACGTCTTGGAGGGCGGCCCGAGCCCGATCGGCGTTCCGACAGGCCAAGATGACCGAGGCGCCCCGACGGGCCAGCTCCCGAACCGTTTCGAGGCCGATGCCGCTGTTGGCCCCGGTCACCAAGGCGGTTCGAGCGGACTGATCGGGGATCTGCGCGGTCGACCAGTCGGTCATCGGGTGTCGGGGCGGCCGATGCCGTAGGGTTCGGCCCAAGCGAGACCCTCGACCGTGCCGGCGCGGGGGCGGTACTCGCACCCGATCCAACCCGCATACCCGCTGGCATCGATCTGTTCGAACAGCCACGGATGGTCGACCTCGCCCTCGTCGGGCTCGTGGCGGCCGGGGAGCGAGGAGAACTGCACATGGCCGATGACCGGAAGGCAGCGGCGGAAGCTTTCCAGGAGATCACCCTCCTGGATCTGGAGGTGGTAGGTGTCGAACTGCAGCTTGACGTTCGCTCGACCGACCGCAGCGATCACACGTTCGGCCTGGCGGGACGACATCAGCAGGTATCCGGGCACGTCACGCAGGTTCATCGGCTCGATCAAGACGTCGATGCCGGCGGGGGCCAGGCGATCGGCGGCCCAACCGATGCGGTCGACGAACCGGTTGCTGGCGCCGCTGTCGGACGGGCAGCCCGCCATCACGTGCACCCGAGGGCAGCCCACCACTTCGGCGTAGCGTCCCGCCGTCTCGATCGATGCCTGGAACTCGTCGTCGCGGCCTTCGACCGATCCGAGCCCGCGATCGCCGGCGGTGAAGTCGCCCGCCGGTGCGTTGAGCAGCACCAGTTCCAGGCCGGCGGCATCGAGTCGTCGGCGCACGACCTCTGCGGGCGTGGCGTAGGGGAACTGGCATTCGGCCGCGGCGAACCCGCAGGCGCCGGCCGCATCGATCCGATCGGGGAAGTCGTGCTCATTGAACATCGTGGAGAGGTTGGCAGCGAACTTGGGCATACACCGACCCTACTGGATCGGCTCGTCTCCTCGTCCGAGCTGTTCCTCGGGCGGTCGGAGGGAACGGAACTGGTGGAGCAGCAGAAGATCGTAGGTGACCTTGAGTGACCCGGCAATGATCAGGGGCCAGCCGAATGTCGTCCGGCCGAGCATCCACCCGGCGAGGATCGGAGGAAAGGCGGTGGCCAGGCTCCGGGGCACGTTGGTGATGCTGGCGGCCGCCGGACGTTCCTCCGGCGTGACGACGGCCATCACATAGGAATTGCGTGCTGGGACATCCATCATCGAGAACGCCGAGCGGGCCAGCAGGAATCCGATGGCCAGCGGCGCGTTGGGCACGAGGGCGGCCAGGATCAGGAACAGATTGGCCGGGATGTGGGTGTAGGCCATGGTCCGGACGAGGCCGATTCGTGCGGCCAGGCGAGGGGCGACCAGCGTCGAGAAGGCCGACAGGACGCTGGTCCAGAGGAAGATGGCTCCGCTGAGCGCCAGCGACACGTCATGGCGACGATGCAGCCACAGGACCAGAAGCGTGGTGAGGACGAAACCTCCACCGAAGGAGTCCAGACTGAACAACGCCGCCAGCCGATACACGATGGCCTTCGAGGGGCCGAGCGCGCTGGTGCGACGGATCGTCGGCTCGACGTCGGGGGACAGGCTGCGATAGCGGATCCACAACAGGACGCCCACCGCTGCATAGACGACGAACGCGACACGGAGGGCCGAGACCGAGTTGTCGTACCAGCCGAGCGCCCCCGCAGCACCTGCACCG
>JAHECQ010000176.1 GCA_024641625.1 Acidimicrobiales bacterium
GTCGACGGCGGCTACCGAACGGCGCAATGTTGGGCACCGAGGTGGTCGTGGCAATGCAGACGAACCCTGCCATTGCCGCCTGGTAGGGGTAGTAGGCCCCGCACCCCCAGTCGTTGGAGTTCCTGATCGTGCCCACGACGATGCCACTCTCGGTCGCCTTGGCGATGAGCCGCTCGATCAACTCGGTGATCACCAGTTGCCCGAGTCCCGAATTGCCGTCGGCCGCCAGGCTCGCCGCTGTCTCGTGCACGATGTTCAGGTGCGCCGTCGGGTCGGTGGTGCCGTCGCGAAACCAACCCACGTACCACGGCAGGCGCCACAACCCGTGCGTGTCGACTCCTCGGAGATCGGCCCAGAGTTGGTTGTCGACGACCTTGGCCGCGTCCGATCGGTCCATGCCGGCGGCCACATAGCACTCGATGGCCGCCGGTCCCACCTCGGTGAGGGCGAAGGAAGAAGGCATGCCACACAACCTAATCGCGTCGGCCATCTGTTCGCGTCGGCCGTCTGTTCGCGTCGGCCGTCTGTTCGCGTCGGCCGTCTGTTCGCGTCGGCCGTCTGTTCGCGTCGGCCATCGGCGTGTGACCCATGTCCCTGGGGCCTCGCTTCGATTCCGTCGGCCTCGAGGTCTAGCGTTGTCGGCGATGGTGACCCGGTGAGTCGCGAGACAACCAAGACCGATGATCCAGCGCCACAGGTCCCCCGGTCGGGAACCCCGGTCGGCGTGGCCCCGGGGGGCTTCACCTATGGCATGCGGGCCTTCCGCCATCGCGACTTCCGCATCTTCTTCTTCGGCGCGTTGGTGTCGAACTCGGGCAGCTGGCTCCAGAACCTCACGGTTCCCTTCGTCATCCTCGAGCTGACCGGCAGCCCACTGTGGGTGGGTCTCGCCGGATTCGCGCAGTTCCTTCCCTCGTTCCTCCTCGGCCCGCTCGGCGGCTCGCTCGCCGACCGACGCGATCGTCGTTCGGTGCTGTTGCTCACCCAGACCGCCATGTCCGTGGCTGCCTTCGTTCTGTGGGGTGTGTGGATCGCCGGGTTCCACGAACCGATCGTCATCTTGGCCATCACTGCGGCCACCGGTGTCTTCAGCGGCCTGATGATCCCCAGTTGGCAGGCCTTCGTACCCTCGCTGATCCCTCGGTCCGACCTCACGTCGGCCATCACGCTCAACTCGGCCCAGTTCAACGCCTCTCGGGCCATCGGCCCTGCAGCGGCCGGTGCGCTGCTGGCCATTGCCGGTCCGGCGTGGGCCTTCTTCCTCAATGGCGTCTCGTTCATCACCGTGATCATCGCCCTGTGGATGGTGAAGCCCGAATCGACCGAGCGAGCCGCGGGCGCCCGTCCCGGCACGTGGCAGAGCTTTCGGGTGGCCATCGTGTACATCAGCCAACGAACCGGCATCATGCTCAGCGTCATCTGCGCCATGTTGGTCGCCTTCTTCGGCAACCCGACCACCCAGTTCACCGTCGTGTTCAACAAGTTCGTCTACGAGGGCAGCCCGACGGTGTTGGGGCTGCTGACTGCGGCGGTCGGTATCGGCGCCGTGGCCGCTGCTCCGCTGCTGTCGACCTGGGACACCCGCGTCACTCGGTCGGCGGTCGTGCGTTGGGGCCTTCCGTTCTATGCGCTCGCCATCATCGGTTTCGGCGTCGCTCCGACCTGGCAGCTCGGCCTGCTGGCCCTGTTGATGACCGGCGCGGGATTCCTCGCCGTCATCGCCACCACCAACACCTCCATCCAGATGATCGTGGCTGACGAGATGCGCGGACGGGTGATGTCGGTCCGGGTCATGGGATTCACCCTGGCCTTTCCGCTCGGGTCACTGGCCCAGGGCGCGGTCGCCGAGGTCTGGGGGCCTCAGAAGACGGTCGCCACCTTCGGAGGGTGTCTGCTGGCGTGCGCCATCTACCTGGCGTCCCGGCCCGGTCTCATGGCCACCCTCGATGCCGAGACCGATGCGGCCGACGAGCGGTGAACCCCGGACGCTGATTCGCGACCAACGAGGTACTCGAGTGGAGCAAGTAGTACCTTGGTCCGAGGATCGAACCAAGGGGAATTGCATGAGCTACGACTACGTCATCCGTGGCGGCCTGGTCATCGACGGCACCGGTGCTCCCGCCCGTCGGGCCGACGTCGCCATCGTGGGCGATCGCGTGGTCGCCATCGGCGACTGCCCACAGACAGCCACCGAGACCATCGATGCCACCGACCGTCTGGTCGTCCCCGGCTTCGTTGACATCCACACCCATCTCGATGCGCAGTTGGCCTGGGATCCCATCGGTACGGTGTCGTGCTGGCACGGGGTCACCACCGCGGTGATGGGTAACTGCGGAGTGACGTTTGCGCCGTGCAAGCCCGAGGATCGCCGGCAACTGGCCGAGATGATGGAATCGGTCGAGGACATTCCCGCCAGCGCCATCATGGCCGGGCTGCCGTGGGACTGGCAGACCTACACCGAGTACCTCGACAGCTACGCCCGGATGCCCAAGGGCATCAACGTGGGCGGAATGGTCGGACACTGTTCGGTGCGGGTGGCAGCCATGGGCGATCGGGCCATCGATCAGCATCACGCCGGCGCCGAGGACATCGCCGCCATGTGCGAACTGGTCGAAGAGGCACTCCGAGGAGGAGCGCTCGGCTTCTCGACGTCACGCACCTACCTGCACCAGACTCCCGACGGGCGCGAAGTCCCCGGCACCTGGGCGGCACCCGAGGAGCTCATCGCCATCGGTGAGGTCATGGGGAGGCTGGGCAAGGGCGTCTTCGAGTGTGCGGTCGACAATGACCGCCAGCTCCACGGCATGGTCGGCGTCAAGGACCGCAGCGTCATCGAGCGCGAGGTCGCATGGATGCGGGAACTGTCGATCCGCACCGGCCGGCCGGTGACCTTCGGCTTCGTCCAGAACCGTTCGGATCCCGATGGGTGGGAGTACTGGTTGCAGCTCGTCGCCGAGGCCAACGCAGCCGGCGCCGACATCCGGCCGCAGACCACCACCCGCGGTATCGGGGTGCTCTTCGGCCTGGCCAACCGGACGCCCTTCGACAACTGCAGCAGGGCATGGCGTGGTCTGCGAGAGCTCACAGCGGCACAGAAGCTGGCCCGGCTCGCCGACCCGGCCTTCAAGGCAGCGCTCGTCGCCGACGCCGAGGCCAATCCGAGCAAGCTCGACCTGTCGGCCATCTACCGCATCGACGAGGACCGGGTCGACTACGAACCCGATCGGTCCGAGACCCTCGCGGCCCACGCCCAACGGCGAGGTGTCTCACCGGCCGAGGCCTTCCTCGACATGGCCATCGAAACCGACGCCCGGGGATTGTGGAACTACCCGTTCCTCAATTTCGACTTCGACGCCATCGAGGCGAAGATCAAAGACCCGAACGTCATCCTGGGCATCGGTGACGCCGGTGCGCACTGTGGTCAGATCCAAGACGCCAGCCAGTCCACCTACTTCCTGACCCGTTGGGTGCGCGACACCAACACGTGGACGCTCGAGGAGGGCATCAAGATGCTGTCCTCCGAGGGCGCCGACCTGTTCGGGCTCGAAGGTCGCGGTCGACTCGTCGAGGGTGCCTTCGCCGACGTCAACGTCATCGACTACGACCGGCTCGAGCTTTCTGCTCCCGAATACATCCACGACTTCCCCAATGGTGCCGGTCGGTGGATCCAGAAGGCGAAGGGCTACGACCTGACCATGGTCAATGGTCAGGTCTTCATGCGTGATGGCGAGCATCAGGGAGCGCTCGCCGGCATCGTGCTGCGCCCCTGAGGACGACCGGCGGAGACGGTCGATCACCTGCCGGTGAAGCGTGGCGGGCGCTTCTCGGCGAAGGCCTGCCGGCCTTCGGCGAAATCGTCGGTTCGCCGGGCATGGTGCAGGGCCAATCCCTGTTGGGCGTACGCTTCGGCCACCGACGCCTCCCAACTCCGCACGATCGCGGCCTTCGACAGACCGAGCACCCTGGTCGGGCCGTGGCGGAACTCCTCGACGAGCTCGGTGGTGGCCCGGTCGAGATCGGCGTCGGACACGACCATCGTCACCAGTCCCCATCGCTCGGCCTCGGCAGCCGACAGGGTTGCCCCCCGCAGCGCCCACTCCATGGCCTTGCCGATTCCGACGAACTGCTGCAGCAGGCTGGTCCCGGTAGCCAGTCCGCGCCGAACGAAGGGAATGGCCAAGGTCGCCGACTCGGCCATGACCCGCAGATCGCAAGCCAGTGCCAGGTTGAATCCGGCTCCATGAGCATGGCCGTTGACCCTGGCGATCACCGGTTTCGGCATCGTCCGCAGCCGCTCGACGACCTGCGGCCATCGACCCTCGCCGCGGACGTACTGCTCGATCGGGTCGGGCAACAAGCGGAGTGGCGTGTCGGCATCGGCCATGCCCGAAAGGTCGTCGCCGGCACAGAATGCCCGACCCGCGCCGGTGAGCACCATCACTCGCACCGCTGGGTCGCGTTCGATTCGATCGATCGCATCGAGCAGCTCGATGCCGATGCGGATGTTCAGCGCGTTGAGTTTCTCCGGTCGATCGAGTGTGACCCGACAGCAGCCGTCCTCGACCTCGACCATCAGATGGCGGTACTCATCGCTTGTCATGCGGCGCCCCTCCGGTTCGATGCTCGGACCGCCGGTCAGATGCCGAGGTCACGAAGGTTGTAGTCACGCAACCGTTCGAGGGTCTCGGGACCGAAGCGGTAGTCGTCCTCCTGGCCGGCGAAGGGCTGATACACGTAGCGCTCTTCGTGAGGCACGTGCTGCGCCCGGGCATCGATGGCATAGACGATGGCCTTCGAGCGCTCACGGATGTACGCATCGTCGTAGATCGAGATCGGGTTGTGCACTCCCCCGCTGGTGACACCCTGCACCGACGCCCGACGGTGAAATCCGAAGTTGATCGTGACTCGCGGATCCGGGCTGGTGTTGGCAAAGGAACCGTGGACGGTCTGGCGGCTGTTGATGCAGACGTCGCCCGGCGCACAGATGACGGGAACCGCATCGAGGAGGCGATCGGAGCCGGCCTCGTCGACCAGCGCCCTGATGTCGACCTTGCCCACTCGGTGCGAGCCCGGCACGACCCACAGCCCGTTGGCGGCGTTGCAGCCGTAGAGCTGGAGCATGAAGTTGTAGCCATGCGTGTGACTGTCCAGATCGGGGCTGTCCCAGTGGGTCCAGGCATCCTGATGCCAGGCAACCGAGCCGCCGAGACCGGGATGCTTGATCCAGACTGCTTCGTTGAACGGAGTGAAATCGGGGCCGTTGATGGCCTCGGTCAACTTCAGCAGTCCAGGATGGCCATAGACACGAAGGCACGCCTCGGAGAACTGCAGCGAACCGAGGATGATCTGCACCACGTGCTCCGGTGCGCCCTGTGGTGCCTCGGGCTCGATCATCTTGGCCTGATGTCGGCCATGAGCCGCTTCGGTGCCACCCAGCGGATCCGACAGCGGGCGCACCCACCCCACGTTGCGGGCCTGGAGCCCCGAGCCGAGGGCCGCTCGACCATGGCGGTCGAAGTCGGCATCCTTGGCCACGGGACAGCGATCGAGCATGTCGGCCACGTCCCGTTCGATCTCGTCGAGTTCGGTCGGGCCGAAAACGCCCTCGAGGATGTAGAAGCCGTAGCGGTCGTAGGCCTCGAGGATGCTCGGATCGATCTTGCCATCGGCATCGAAGCGGAGTGGACCTCGATTGTCGAGAGCCAGTGCCCGCCGCGTGCCCTGGTCACGGTACGCGACGATGGCCGGCTCGTCGGCTCCGTAGTCGCCGATCGGCACGTCGAGCAGTGGCAGATTGGCCATGGTGGCTCCCCTCGTCAACGGACCGCCCCATCATGCTCGACCGGTCGTGTCCCCACCTAGTTCGCGGCCCGAACGGCGCCCGAATTCTCTCCGGCGACGGCTCGACGGTAAGGTCGCCCGGAACGAGAAGGGGCGCCATGACCGAACGGACGTTACGAGGCAGAGCTGCGGTCGCCGGGGTCGCAGAGACCCGGTACTACCGCTGGGGTCAGGCTCCCGACGCCGAGTTCAAGTTGGCCATCGAAGCAGTACTGAGGGTGTGTGAGGACGCAGGCATCTCGCCCCGGGACGTCGATGGCTTCTCCTCCTACGCCAATGACCGCAGCGACGCCTCGCGCATGGCGGCCGCCATCGGCATCGACGACCTTCGCTTTGCCGGCATGCAGTGGGGCGGTGGCGGTGGCGGCGGGTCCGGTGCGGTCGCCAACGCCGCAGCCGCCGTCGCAACCGGTCAGGCCGAAGCTGTCGTTGTCTTCCGGGCGCTGGCCCAAGGTCAGTTCGGGCGATTCGGGCAGGGGCCCCGCAGCAACACCGTCGCCGGCTTCGGTGCCCACACCATTCCCTATGGACTGATGTCGGCGGCCCAGCAGTTCGCCATGAAGGTCACCCGTTTCATGCACGATCACGACGTCAGCCATGAGGCCCAGAAGGCCATCTCGCTCGCCTCCTACCACCACGCCCAGAACAATCCGCGGGCAATCATGTACGGCCGCCCCCTCGACGAGGACACCTACGACACGTCACGTTGGATCACCGAGCCGTTCCGACTCTTCGATTGCTGCCAGGAGAACGACGGTGCGGCCGCTCTGCTCATCGTGCCGGCCGAGCGGGCCAAGGATTTCCCCCATCCTCCGTGCTACGTGCTGGGGGCTGTCTCGGGCTCGCACCATCGGGCGGGGGCACCCGTGCACAACACCCCGGACTATGGATCGTCATCGTTCCCCACCGTGGCTCCTCGCCTCTACGACATGGCCCAGATCGGGCCGGATGACGTCGATGTGCTCCAGAGCTACGAGAATTTCACCGGTGGCGTGATGATGAGCATCGTCGAGTTCGGCTTCTGCTCACCCGAGGAGGTCAACGACTACTTCAAGGTCGAGAACTTCCTCGCTCCGACCGGCACGCTTCCGCTGAATACCAGCGGCGGCAACCTGGCGGAATGCTACATGCACGGCCTCGAGCTCAACATCGAAGCCGTCCGCCAAGTCTGGGGCGAGTCGACCAGCCAGGTCCCTGACGTCAATGTGTCGATGGTGCACTCCGGCCCGATGGTCACGCCCGTCAGCGCCTGCGTGTTCGGAAGCGAGGCCGCCCTGTGAGCTCTTCAACCGCCGACCGCTATCTGCGTGCCGGGCTGCCGATTCCCGTCGCCTCACGCGACGGGATCGATGCTCCGTACTGGGCTGCGCTCAACGAAGGTCGTCTGGTGCTGCAGCGCTGCAACGGCTGTGGCCGGTTCCAATGGGGTCCCGAATGGGTGTGTCATCGTTGTCACTCCTTCGACCTCGGCTACGAGGAAACACCGGCCGAGGGCATCATCTACAGCCACCAGCGGGTCTGGCACCCCGTGCATCCCGCCCTGGCCGACCAGGGACCGTACGTCATCGTGTTGGTCGAGTTGCCCGGTGCGAACGGCGTGCGCATCGTGGGCAACCTGCTCGGCGACCCGCACCAGGAACTCGTCATCGGCACCCCGGTGCAGGGGGTCTTCGAACATCACCTCGACGAGGACCCTCCGCACACGCTGCTGAACTGGACGGTTTGAGCCCGTCCCGTGCCGATGCGACCCCTCGAAGGCATCCGTGTACTCGACATGACCCGCGTGGTCGCCGGCCCGATGGCCACCCGCATCCTGGCTGACCAGGGTGCCGAGGTCATCAAGATCGAGCCACCCGAAGGCGACCTCAGTCGCACATTTCCGCCCGAGAGCGTCGGCGACATGAACCCGTTCTTCGCCCAACAGAACGCAGGCAAACGTTGTTGTTCGCTGGACCTCACCATCCCCGGCGCCGGAGAACTCCTGCGTGCGCTCGCCGATCGGTGCGACATCGTCGTCGAGAACTTCCGACCCGGGGTGATGGCGAAGTACGGACTCGGCCCCGACGAGCTGTGTGCGGCCCGACCCGAGTTGGTGTACTGCTCGATCACCGGGTTCGGCCAGACCGGACCGTGGAT
>JAHECQ010000177.1 GCA_024641625.1 Acidimicrobiales bacterium
TTCGGACCCATTCGGTGATGGTGTGGTGGCTGACGCCGAGGCCCAGGAGGAACCGTCCGTCATAGGCCTCGTTCAGGGTCTTGGAGGCGTTCGAGGTGGTCATGGCGTCGCGGGCCCAGATGCTGGCGATTCCCGTGGCCACCTTCATGTCCTGAGTGGCTTCGAGGACGACGGCCGCCGACACGAATGGATCGCGAGACACCGTTTCGGGGATCCACAGGCATGGCCAGCCCATGGTGTCCAGCTCTGCGACGGCCTCGCGGACTGCGCCTGCCGGGTGACGGTCGAAGACGCTTTGCCAGATGCCTACTTTTCCGATGTCGATCACGAGGTCGAAGGTAGTCGAAGGCGCGCGCCGCGACTACCTCCGGTCGAGGGTGACGGTCACCGACCCGATCAATCGGTCGGCCCAGGCCCGCTTGTACTCCATGTCCATTCCGAGATCGTAGGTTCGGGCCAGTCCGCCGACCGAGAGGTGTCGGATCTCGCGCAGCTGGAGCAGGTGTCCCACCGACAGCTCGGCCACGTCGGTGGTGTAACCCAACTGGAGACCGCGGTACTGCCGGTTGCGCACGCCGCCGAGGATGTAGCCCACGTCGATCCCCTCCAGGGTGGCGATGACCGCGCGACATCGGCCTCTCGAGGTCAGCCGCCTGATCATCTGGAGATAGAACGTCTGCATCGAAGGATCCGTCAGCCCGGTGGGAGCTTCGCCGTCGCCGGGGCGGGCCTTCCAGCTTCGGGTCTCGATCTCGACCAGTCGTTCGACGAGATCGGGGGCTTCGGTGGTGGTGAGATCGGCGGAGAGGTCGACGAACTCGAGTCCGGTGCGCGTCGCCCGTTCCTCGGCGCGACGCAGGTTGCGTCGAAACCTGGCCGAGCGCCGGGTCCACCATCGATCGGCGTCGGTGATGTCGGCCACCTGTCGGCTGATGCCCGGTCCGGCCATCACGTTGCCGAAGCGGCTGAGGGGCCCCGCGATCGCCCGTGCCAGATCGAGATCCTCGGGAAATCCCGGGAGGAGGAGTCTCGTCCAATCCTCATCGCGGAGTCGCTCGTGGACTGCTTCGGCGACGGCGACCACGTCGGGTCCGATCAATGGGCAGGCGAAGCCCCACATCGGCTCGAGTCCGGCGATGGCCGTTCGACCATCGTCGAGGTGGTAGCGGGCAAGCCCGGCGATGCCACCGGGGCAATCGACGATCAGAAGATCCGAGTGGGTGCTGAACGCAGCCTGGGCGGGCAGCACCCAATCAGGGCCCGAGCACCAGCGATCGATCATCCCCGGCGTGGAGTCCACCGCATGTTCGAACCGATCCTGGTCACCGAGGACCGGATGATGATCCAGTTGATGGTTCAGGGCTGCTGGCTCGGGTCGCGGTCGAAGTCGTCGGCCAAGCGGTTGAACAACCGTCGCTTGCGGCGGCTCGCCAACGATTCGAGCATCCAGAGTTTCTGCTGACTGTGTTCGTTCTGACGAGAGAGGCGATCGATCAAGGCCTGGGCGGCGAGGCGATCGGCGTCGGCCTGCGCCTGGACTTCTTCCCATGCCCGCCAGGCCTGTTCTGCCTCGGTCTGCGCCCGCAGGAGGCGGTCGGCTTGAACGGCATGCTCCTGTCGAAGGGTCGAGTAGTCGTGTTGCAGGCGGTCATGTTCGGCTCGGGCCGTCTCGAGCTCGTCGGTCAGCCTCCTGATCCGGGTTTCGGCAGCCGACCGTTCGTTCTCGGCCACCGCCGCTCGTACCTCGGCCGCGGTGACCTGCTCGGACATGTTGGTGAGTTCGGCCAACACGGCGGCGAGGCCGTCGGACACCGCCGGATCGCGAAGATCGATGACGCTGCGCTCGAATTCCTGGTCGAGCCATTCGGTGGGCACGAGCCACGCACCATCGTCGTCGCGCTCGGCGTCGATCTCTCCGGCGCCAAGCCTCCGACGAAGGGCCCGCTCCGACACACTCCAACCGCGAACTGCATCCTGCAGCCCCACCAATTCACGCTCCATGGCGGCAATGTAGCGACTCGACACCTTCGGGACTTACTCCGCCTCGACGGGGTCTGCGGCCGCGCCGTCGTCGGAGACGATTCGCAGGTACCTTCGCCGCTTGCGATTCGTCACCATTGCCTCGAGCAGACTGATCGACCTGAGGGCGCCGGCAAGCTCGGCCCGGAGCCGCTCGATTTCGCCGTCGGCCGCAGCCATGGCGACGCGGAAGTGTTGGCGTACGTCGTTCAATTCGCCAACAGCCTGACCGAGCTGCTCCCGGCGGAGTTCGTTCTCTCGACGTAGCTCGGCATTGTCGATTTCGAGTCGATGACGAGCGGCCTGCTCGTTCTCGATGTCGGCGGTGAGCCGGCGCACCTGTCCCGATGCGGTCATGCGCTCGTGGCGGGCGATCTCGGCACGAGCCTCGGCGGCGCCGGTCCGTTCGCTGAGCGCCGCCACCTGGGTCAACGCGTGGGCCAGACCATCGGCGACACCTGGGTCGCGAAGATCGATGATCATCGAGTCGAGCAGAATCGCCGCAGTGGAATCGGGTCGATCCTGGCCGAGATCGCTCGTACCGTTGGTCCTGATCGCTGACTGGTCCATCACTTCTCCGTCCCGCACCAGCCGGAATCTACCGCGGAACTCGATGCGGGTGGGTGATGGTCGGCGGTTGTCCTGGTGAGGGGTGAGCCAGGGCCCTTGGACGGGTCGTTCGGCCGATCGAGACCGATGGCCTTCAGCGGCCTGCGTGTTCGATGAGCCAACCGAAGATCGGATCCGTTGCGCTGCCCTGCATCATCTCGGGATGCCACTGCACGGCAACAACGGGTTTGCCCGGGAGTTCCAGGCCTTCGATCGTGCCATCGGGAGCGATGCCGGTGACGGTGATCTGATCGCCGAGGCGATCGATGGTCTGGTGGTGGAGTGTGTTGACGTCGATGCGGGGGCCGTAGAGCTGATGAAGGATCGAGCCGGTGGTGAGTTGCACCGAGTGGATCTCGGTGTCGGGACCGACGTCATAGCGGGCATGGGCTGGTACGTGCTGGTGGAGCGTCCCGCCCTGGTGCACGTTCAGGAGTTGCAGTCCTCGACAGATGCAGACAGTCGGCAGCTCACGGTCGATGGCGACCGACAGGAGGGTGAATTCGTGCTCGTCGCGCATCGGCTCGCTGTCGTAGGGCTGCCATTCCGGCTCAGCCCGATACCGAGTCGGGTCGATGTCCGCGCCGCCGGTGAACAGGAGCCCATCGAGGCGGGCGGCGATCTGGCCGATGTCATCGGGGGTGAGGTCGAGCGGAAGATGGATGGGGAGGCCTCCGGCGGCCAATACTGCCTGGGTGTAGCCGGCGAGATAGAGATCGATCGGAAGTCGCTGGAGCGACTCGGGAAAACCGGCGACGCTGCTCGCTGACTTGCGTCGACCGGTCAACCCGATGAGAGGTCTCGTCATGACCGTCAGGCTATCGTTCGGCTCCAAACGCTGACGAGGAGGACCCGTGGCTGAACACGACCCGATGGTTGAACGCGATCCGGCGGGCCAACGGACGGCTGAACAGACAGCCGCCGTCGGCCGGGGGGTCTACGATCGAATTCGCGTGATGTGGCCTGACCATTTGGGTCTGCCACGTGGGAAGTACCTCCCGGCACGTCTGGCCCACAAGGGCACGAATCACTGTGTGAGCACCTTCGCCTTGGGCTACGACCGGAGCATGGTCCCCGCCCCGGGTTCCTATCTCTTGGAGGGGTTGCGTGACGCGCTGTCCACCTTCGACCCTGCGCAGGTCCACCCTGGCTGGGAGGACGACCGTACCGGTGTAGCAGTCGGCCATCTCACGATGGAGGGCGAGCCCTATCCCTATTCGGCTCGGCATGCTCTGCAGCAGGCCATTGCTGCGTGGGAGGCGTTGGGGTACCGAGCCAAAGTGGGCATCGAACTGGAGGCCTACGTCCTCGAACCCGACGGTGACGGCGGCTGGAAGCGGTGGGAGACGCCCCGGTCGATGGTCTATGGCACCGGCCGATTCTCGGACCCGACGGGGGTCATCGACGACATCATGCGCAGCGCCGAGGCCAGTGGCTTCCTGGTCGAATCGATCAATGCCGAGTTCGACGAATCGCAGTTCGAGTTGACGCTCGAGTACGACGATGCGCTGAGGGCGGCCGACGATGCATTCCTGTTCCGCGTCCTCGCCCGCGAGGTCGCCATCGATCACGGACTCGACCTGACGTTCCTCGGCAAGCCGTTCACCGAGTTGTCGGGGACCGGCGTGCACGTCAACTTCTCGCTGAACGACTCCTCGGGCGCCAACGCCTTCAACGATTCCTCCGCCGATGACGGGCTCTCGGCTCTGGCCAAGAGCTGCCTGGCCGGCCTGGTCACCCATCACACCGGTATGGCGGCGCTTTGTGCCCCGACGGTGAACGCGTACCGCCGACTCCAGCCGGGGCAGATCAACGGTTACTGGGCGAACTGGGGCCTGGAACATCGAGGTGCCGCCTACCGCGTGCCTGCGGCCAGGGGGAACGCGACCAGAATCGAGAGTCGTCTCGCTGATGGGGCGGTCAACATCCATCTCGCCGTCGCCACCGTGCTCCAGGCAGCGCGTCTGGGAGTGGTCGACGACCTCCCATGCCCGGCGCCGCTGACCACCGATGGGTTCGAGGAGCTCAACACCGATGTGCACGTGGCGGCCAATCTGGCCGGCGCGCTCGAGGACCTCAAGGCAGATGAGCGTTTGATCGAAGCCGTCGGAGCCGATCTGGTCGCCAACTTCCTGGTGAACAAGGAAGCGGAGTGGGAACGCTACCTGGCCGCCGTCGGCGAGGATCACCCCGGGCCCGAGGTCACCGCGTGGGAGCTCAACGAGTACCTCATGTACCACTGAGCATGTACCACTGAGCATGTACCACTGAGCATGTACCACTGAACATGTACCACTGGCCGCCCTACCCCCTCCCGGCAACCGCGTGCACTTGGTGCTTCTCAGCGCCGTTTCGCTGCACGCGGTTCGCTGTTGTGGGCCATTGGGCCATGGAGCGTTGATCCGACAGCGTGCCCGGTTCGGTGGCCGACCTCAGGAGGCGAGGAGGCCCACCGAGTCGAGGAACCAGTCGACCAGCGCGTAGCACTGGACGATGTTCGCCTGTTCGTGCTGCTTGGCTTCGGCCAGGAACTGCTCGACGGACACGCCACACTCGGCCAGGTAGTCGTCGGGGACCTCGGCGAGCCAGTTGGCCAGGTGGGCATGGTCGACCTCGGGATGGAACTGGGTACCAACGGCCCGACCGACTCGAAAGAGCTGCACGGCGTTCTCGTTCACCGCCAGGATCTCCGCAGCAGGCGGAGGAATGATGTGATCGTGGTGCCATTCGAGCCATGGGCCGGGGCCAACCGGGTTGTGGCCGCCGTCCGGGGCGGAGATCTCGTACCAGCCCACCTCGGTCACCTCGGCCACCTCGACCGTACCCCCGAGGGCGTCGGCGATGAGCTGGCCGCCGAAACAGATGCCCAGGATGGGTTGGCCCGCCGCGAACGCGTCCGCCAGTCGGTCGAGCTCGTCATGGATCCAGGTGTCGATCTCGTTCTTGCGGGTGAGCGAGCGCGCCGAGCCCATCGGGACGATGAGGTCGAAGTCGTCGAAGTCGGGGAATGGCATGGCGACATTCATGTCGTCGCCAACGACCACGAAGTGAGTGTGGACGTCGAAGCCGCGTTGGGTGAGTCGTTCCTCCACACGACAGCCCGCACCATCGGCGTCGTGTGCGATCACCAGCGCCCGCCGAGCGGGAGCCGCTTCTGTCATCAGCTCACCACTCGAATCGGCAGGTGTTTGATGCCGGCGATGAAGTTCGAACGAAGGTGTTCGGTGGGTCCGGCCTGTTCGATTCGGTCGACCCGCTTCATCAGCTCCTCGAACAGGACGCGTAGCTCCATCCTGGCCAGCCAGGCCCCGAGGCAGAGGTGGGGTCCGTTGCGGCCGAAGGACATGTGGTCGTTGGGATCCCGCTCGAGGTCGAACCGGAACGGGCTCGGGAATCCCTCGTCGTCGTGGTTCGCCGAATTGAACCAGAGCACGACCTTGTCGCCGGCCTTGATGTGTTTGCCGCCGAGTTCCACGTCCCTGGTGGCCGTTCTGCGGAAGTGCATGGTGACCGCACTGGTGCGCAGGATCTCCTCGACGGCGGTGGTTGCGAGCTCGGGCCGGGCCTTCCATTCGTTCCAGAGCTGTGGATGGTTGAGCATGGTCCACAAGCCGTGGGTCATCGTGTAGCGGGTGGTGTCGTTGCCGGCGGCCACCAACAGTGTGAAGAAGTTGTTGAACTCCCGGTCGCTCATGGGCTCGCCGTCGCTGGTCGGGCCCAACAGCTGGGTGATGATGTCGTCGCGCGGGCAGGCTCGCCGATCAGCCGCCTGCACCTGCGCATACCGGAAGATCTCGAGCGCAGCCGGGCTGCGGAAGGGCACCAGGCGGAACGCTTCGGTGTCGGCCAAACCGACGACGTGGTCGGTGAACTCCGGATCGGTGTTGCCGAGCAGGGCATCGCCCCACTCCACCAATTGACGCCCATCGTCGTCGGAGGTCCCCAGGAGCTTGCCCAGCATCCGCATCGGAAGTTGCTCGGCGACCTCGTGGACGAAATCGAACTCGGTCCTGGTGAGGGCCTCGTCGAGGACCTCGGCGGCCAGCACCCGAATCGCGTCTTCGAAGGTCTCGACGGTGCGTCGGGTGAATCCGCGGTTGACCAGGCGTCGCAGGCGGGTGTGTTCGGGCGGGTCCTGTTCCATCAGCGTGCGCCGGGCCTCGGCTTGTTCGGCGTCCATCTCCTCGAGACGGATGCCGTGTACCGACGTGAACGTCTGGTAGTCGCGGCTGACAGCCAGTGCGTTGTGGTAGCCGAGGACCGACCAGAAACCCGACCCGTCCGACTCGGGCGTCCAGTGAACCGGATCCTCCCGACGCAGACGGGAGAAGGTGGCGTGGGGCACACCGCTGGTGTACGCATCGTGGTCGGTGATGTCGGCGTCCTGTGCCCCGAGGTCCGGCAGGTAGTCATCGACGTAGCTTGCTCGATCGACCATGCGGGTCTCCTCAATCGTTTGGCTCCGAATGATTCTGGGGACCAAGAGTACCCGTCGACACGGCATCCTGGAAGCATGAACTTCGATGAGCCAGAGGACTTCGCCATCATCCGAACCGAAGTCCGGAGACTGTGTGACAAGTACGGCAATGCCTACTGGCGCGAACTCGAACCCGATCGATATCCCGAGGAGTTCGTGGCCGACCTGACCCGTCAGGGCTGGTTGGGCGCTCTCATTCCCGAGGAGTACGGCGGTGGCGGCCTGAGTCTCGCCGGTGCTTCGGTGATCCTGGAGGAGATCTCCGCCAGCGGCGGCAACCCCAGCGCTTGCCACGCTCAGATGTACATCATGGGCACGTTGCTCCGTCATGGTTCGCCGGAGCAGAAGCAGCACTATCTGCCCCAGATCGCCGATGGCCGGAAGCGCCTGCAGGCCTTCGGCGTGACCGAACCGGCCGCCGGCTCCGACACGACCCAGATTCGCACCCGCGCCGTTCGTGACGGCGATGGCTGGCGGATCAACGGTCAGAAGATCTGGACGTCGCGAGCCCTCTATTCGGATCTGATGCTCCTGCTGGCCCGAACCACTCCGGCCGACGAGGTCGAAGGTCGGCTCGACGGCATCTCGGTCTTCATCTTCGAACTCAAGGGCGATGACGGCCGGCTCATTCCCGGGCTCACCATCAACCCGATCCCGACGATGATGAACCACAACACGACCGAAGTGTTCTTCGACGACGTCGTGATCCCCGGCGAGTCGCTGGTCGGCACCGAGGGCCGCGGGTTCCGCCACATCCTCGACGGCATGAACGCCGAGCGGATCCTGATCGCCGCCGAGTGCATCGGCGACGGCACGTTCTTCCTCGACCGGGCCAGCG
>JAHECQ010000178.1 GCA_024641625.1 Acidimicrobiales bacterium
TCCGAGCCGCATTGTGGGACCGATAGCGTCGACGGGCCTCGGCGATGATCCCCGCCGATTCCTCGACACGGAGCCGGAGTCGCCGCACGCCCATGCCGATCACCAGATCGGAGCGAAGGGCACGCTGACGGTCCCGCACCGCTCGACGGATGAACCCGATCATGCGCAGATCGCCTTTCACCCGAGCAGCGGCCAGCACGTCTCGTCCTTGTACGCGCACGTTGGGCACGAGATCAGCCAGCACCGACAGCTCGACGCCGGCCTCGCCCAGCGAGGGCAGCACCTGTTCGATGTAGCCGAGGAACAGACGGTTGGGCCCGACGACCAACAGCCCCTGACCTTCGAGCGGGAACCGATGGGTGTAGAGGAGGTAGGCCGCACGATGCAGCGCGACAACGGTCTTGCCGGTCCCCGGCCCACCCTGCACCACCAGGACACCGGGCAGTGGTGACCGAATGATTTCGTCCTGCTCGGCCTGGATGGTCCCGATGATGTCGCTCAAGCGACCGGTCCGCGAGGTCTCCAGAGCCGCGATCAACGCGCCGGTGCCCCGCAGTTCGCGCCCGTTGACGGTGACGCGGGCCGCGCCCACGGCATCACCGAAGAATTCATCCTCGATACCGAGCAGCTGCCGACCGCGCGAGGTGAAATGACGCCGACGTACCAGCCCCTGCGGGTCCCTCCCCGTTGCCCGGTAGAACGCCTCGGCGATCGGCGCCCGCCAGTCGACGACGAGGGGTTCCTGATTGGAGTCGGAAACGGCGATCCGCCCGATGTGGAACGTCCCCCCACCGGACTCTTCCGCCTGATCGATTCGTCCGAACGACAGCGAGCGATCACCGATGTCGAGATCTCGCAGGCGGTGGACGATGTTCTCGTTGATGACCTCGCGTTCCCAGCGGGCCTGGTTGGTGCCCCCGGCCCCGACTTCGACCATGTTCTTCAGTCGCAATGCCTCGGCTCGCGTCTCATCGAGGCGTCGATGCGCTTTGTCGAGATGGGCTTGCTCCATGGAGAGCTCGGGGTGGGAATCTGTCACTGCATTCCTGCCACGTGGGGGCTGTCAGTCTAGGCCGTCGAACACCGGTCCCGTTCTCCGGGTAGCGTTCACCCGGTGACGCTGCTCCGACCCGATCCGGACACCACTCCGTTCCTGCTGGCCGCCCGCCAGCTTCCGGCCGAACGCATTCCGGTCTGGTTCATGCGTCAAGCGGGCCGGTCGCTCCCGGAGTACAAGCGTGTACGAGGCGAAGGCACGATTCTCGACGCCATCGCCGACCCCGAGCGGGCCGCCGAGATCACCCTTCAACCGGTCAGGCGCTACGGCGTCGATGCCGCCATTCTGTTCTCCGACATCGTCACACCGATCTGGGCGAGCGGATTCGGCATCGACATCGCCGCCGGCGTCGGTCCGGTGTGCGAACGCCCCTTCGCCTCACCCGCCGACCTCGAGCGGCTCCGGCCGCTCGACCCCTCGACCGATCTGGACTTCCAAACCAAGACCGTCGAGTTGCTGGTCGCCGAACTCACCCCGCTCGGCGTGCCGCTGATCGGCTTCGCCGGCGCGCCGTTCACGCTGGCCTCCTACCTCATCGAGGGCCGACCTTCGCGCGACTACGCCAAGGTCAAGGCGCTCATGCACGGCCAACCCGAGCTCTGGCACCGCCTGTGTGCTCGGCTGGCCGACCTGGCCATCACCACCCTGACCGCCCAGGTCCAAGCGGGTGCTTCGGCCATTCAGCTGTTCGATTCCTGGGCCGGGGCGCTGAGGCCCGAGCACTACCGCGAGTTCGTGATGCCTCATTCGAGCCGGATCATGGCCGCCATGGCCGATCTGGGGATTCCCCGGATCCACTTCGGCATCAACACCGGCGAACTGTTGTCGCCGATGGCCGACGTGGGCGCCGAGGTGGTCGGCGTCGACTGGCGAACCCCACTCCAGGTAGCCCGCCGGCGCACCGGCGGGCGCGTCGCGCTCCAGGGCAACCTCGATCCGGCGATCATCCTCGCTCCTCGGCACGTCCTCGACGCCGAGGTACAACGGGTACTCGACGACAACGACGGTCATCCCGGACACATCTTCAATCTGGGACATGGTGTCCTTCCCCAGTCCGACCCCGATCAGCTCCTGCGCGTGGTCGAGCTGGTCCACGCCGCCTCGAGGGTCTCATGACCGCGGCCGAACAACGTCGTATCGCCATCATCGGCGGCGGCCTCGCCGGACTGACGACAGCCTTCGAGATCCGGCGCCGCGGCGCTCGGGCCGAGGTCTTCGAGGCCGGTGAGCGTTTCGGCGGCAAGGTGTGGAGTTCGGCGGTCGGCGACCGCATCGTCGATGCCGGCGCAGACACGTTCCTGGCACGCGTTCCCGAGGGCCGCGTCCTTTGCGAACAGCTCGGCCTCGCCCAGGAGCTCACCAGTCCCGTTTCGCCGGTCCCTGCGTACATCCATCGAGCGGGCAGGCTGCACCGACTTCCCGAAGGGACCGTGCTCGGCGTGCCGACCGATCTCGACGCGCTCGCCGCCAGCGGACTGATCAGCGAGGCCGGACTGGCCGAGGTAGCGGCCGAACCTACTCGCCCGCCGACCAACCGACTGCCCGACGGCTCCGAGGACCGCTCGTGCGACATCAGCGTCGGCGCCTACTTTCGAGAGCGCGTCGGCGACGAAGTGACCGAGCGCCTCATCGACCCGATGATCGGGGGGATCAATGCCTCCGACATCGACCGACTGAGTCTTCGATCGGCCGCACCACAGATTGCCGCGGCGGCTGCGGCCAACACGTCGATCCTCGAAGGACTACGAAAGGCGCGGGCAGCCGTCGGTCCCACCCTGGGCTCCTCCCGGGATCAACCGGTCTTCTATGGACTACCCGGTGGCATCGCCCGAATCATCGACGGCCTGGTCGCAGGTCTCGACGCCGACAGTCTCCATCTGGGGTCCGCCCCGACGCTCGACTCGATCGATGCCGATCGCATCGTCATCGCAACACCCGCCCCCGCGGCCGCCCGCCTGCTGGCGAACGTCTCGCCCACCGCCAGTCGACTGCTGTCGGAGATCGACTACGCCTCGGTCGCCCAGGTCAGCGTCGAATTCGAGGAGCGGGCCGTTCGGCCGCTGCTCGACGCGTCCGGCATCCTCTTCCCCCGGGTCGACGGCATGGTGCTCACTGCGTGCACCTGGTTCAGCACCAAGTGGGCCCACTATCAGCGCCCAGGACGGGTGTTGCTGCGACTCACCTCCGGCCGTTTCGGCGACGACCGAGCCCTGGCCCTCGATGACGAGTCCCTGATCGCAACGCTGCTGGGCGATGTGCAATCGGTGCTCGACATCACCGGCGAACCGACGGCAATCCGGGTTCACCGATGGATCGACGCCCTCCCCCAGTACGTCCCCGGCCACGGCGATCGCGTCGAAGCCATCTTCACTGCGCTCGACAACGATGCACCCCACATCACCCTTGCCGGTGCGGCCTATCGAGGCATCGGGATTCCCACCACCATCGCCTCGGGCTGGCGTGCTGCCTCCCACGCGCTGTCTTGATCCATCATCGATCATGACCCAGCCATCCAGTTCCCGCTCCGGAGGAGTCGGCGGTGGTCGTTCCCGGCTCCGGACCTCGGCCATCTGCATCGCGGCCGGCGTGTGCATTGCCGGGTCGGTGCCGCCGTGGGGATGGTGGCCCTTGGCGTTCATCGGTTTCGCCCTGGTCGACCGACTCATCGCCGACACGACGCCGGACCTGCTCGGTGCCCGCCGACGCTTCGGTCGGATGTGGTTGGTGGCTGCAGCCTGGCTCCTGCCTGCCATGCTCTGGATGTTCGACCTGACCGCCCCCGGTTACTTCATCGCCGGCATGCTCTACTCCTCCTATTTCGGTCTGGCGGCCGCCCTGACACCGCCCACGGCCATCGCTCGTCGGTTGGTCCTGCCCGCCGCGATCGCTGCGGCCGAGGCGGCGCGTTGGTACTGGCCCTTCGGTGGTGTCCCCCTGGCCAATATCGCCTTGAGCCAGGTCGCCACACCTTTGATCACACCGGCACGGCTGGCCGGGCCGCTCCTGGTCATCGTGCTGGTGGTCGTCGTGGGACAAGTGCTCGCCTCGCTGGCGATCCGCCAGGCGAAGCCGGCAACGATCGGGTCTCTGGTCGTATTGGCCGTGCTGCTCCTGGCGGTCGTTCACCCCAGGGCTGCGGTGGTCTCGGAGGTCAGAGCTGCCCTGGTTCAAGGAGGCGGACCGGTTCGCACCCGGGCATCATCCTTCTCCGAACCCGTGGTCCTGGCCCGCCACGTCGAGGCGGCAAAGGCGATCGACGAGCCGGTCGACTTCATCTTGTTCCCGGAGAACGTGGTGAACCCCGGTCGCTATCTGTCCATGAGCGAGGCGCGTTCGGTGATCACCGAAGTTGCGAGTTCACACGACGCACCGGTGTTGGCCGGCTGGTTCCATCCGCTCAACGATCGCTACAACGTCAACTACCAGACGACGGTCCTGCCCGATGGGCGCGAGATCGACCGCTACGACAAGGTCCGTACCGTGCCCTTCGGCGAGTTCGTCCCCCTGCGATCGCTCATCGAGGCAACCGGCCTGTCCGACCTCTTGCCCGCTCGCGATGCGTTGCCCGGGAACCAGCCGCCGGTCCTCGATACGCCAGTCGGTCCGGTCGGCGTCTCGATCTCATGGGAAGCGTTCTTCGAACGACGGGCGCGCGATTCGGTCGCCAACGGCGCACAGCTCCTGACCAACCCGACCAATGGTTCGTCGTTCTGGCTCACCCAGGTGCACACCCAGCAGGTGGCATCCAACCAACTCCGGGCCGTCGAGAACGATCGTTGGCTGCTCATGGCCGCACCGACCGGATTGTCGGCGGTGATCGATGCCGACGGGCGCGTACTCCAGCGGACCGACATCGGCGAGCGGCGCGTCCTCATGGCCAACGTCGAGATGCGGACCGGTCGCACGCTGGCGAGCATCGTCGGGCCGTGGCCCGTCCTGGGTTACGCCGCGGTCGCCCTGGTTGCCGGTCTCGTCTGGATGTACAGGCTTCGCGCCCGCCGGGAGCTGGCCCCTCTCCCAATCACATCGGAGGAACTCCCTCATGGTTGACCCCACCTCGGCGACGTGGTCCGCACTCACTCACCTGGCGACCTCGGAGCCAACGCTCCGGGCGCTCTTCGCCGATCACCCCGGACGGGCGGAGCGCTACACCCTCGAGGTGGCCGATCTCATCGTCGATTTCTCCAAGCACCCGATCACCGAGGAGCTGCTGCGCCTCCTGGCAGGGCTGGTCGCCGAGGCCGACCTCGAAGGCAAGATCCGTGCCATGTTCGAAGGGAGCCACCTCAACGTCACCGAGGATCGCCCGGTGCTGCACACGGCCCTCCGGGCACCGGAGGCCGACGACCTGACGGTCGACGGCCGGCATGTCTCCGCCGACGTCCATCACGTCCTCCGCCAGATGGCCGACTTCGCCGGCCGTGTACGAAGTGGCGCCTGGGTGGGCTGCACGGGCCAACCCATCCGCACCATCGTCAACATCGGGATCGGCGGCTCCGACCTCGGTCCGCACATGGCCTACCGGGCCCTGCGGCCGTACGTTCAACCAGGACTCTCTGCACGGTTCGTGTCGAACGTCGACCCCGCCGACCTCACCGCGGTACTGACCGATCTCGATCCCACCACCACCCTCTTCATCGTGGCGTCCAAGACCTTCACCACCATCGAGACCATCACCAACGCGCTCGCCGCCCGGCTGTGGTTCCTGGACTCGCTGCGGTCAGCCGGCCATCTGTCGACCGGACCCGAGCCGTCCACCGGTGCATCGGTGTCGGAAGCGTCGGCCATCGCCCGGCATTTCGTCGCCGTGTCCACCAATGCCGAGAAGGTTGCGGCCTTCGGCATCGACACCGCCAACATGTTCGGCTTCTGGGATTGGGTCGGGGGACGTTATTCGGTCGACTCGGCCATCGGCCTCGCCCTCATGGTGGCCATCGGTCCTGATCACTTCGGCGAATTTCTCGGTGGCTTCCACGCCATCGATCGGCACTTCCGATCAGCACCGCCAGAGCACAATGGTCCCGTGTTGGCCGCGCTCATCGGCATCTACCACCGCAACTTCGCCGGACGAAGCGCCCACGCCGTGCTCCCCTACAGCCAGCGGCTCGACCGCTTCGCCGCGTACCTCCAGCAGCTCGACATGGAGTCCAACGGCAAACAGATCCGCATCGACGGTAGTCCCGTGCCCTACGAGACCGGACCATTGGTCTGGGGCGAGCCGGGAACCAACGGTCAGCACGCCTTCTATCAACTGTTGCACCAGGGCACGTCGATCGTACCGATTGACTTCATCGGCTTCGTCAATCCCGACCCCTCCGAGGATCTGGCCGGCGAGGCCGGGCCGACCCAGCACGATCTCCTGATGGCCAACATGTTCGCGCAGGCCGAGGCGATGGCCTTCGGCAAGACAGCCGACGAAGTCAGGGCCGACGGCGTGCCCGAGCCGCTCATCGCCCACAAGACGTTTCCCGGCAACCGCCCCTCGACCACCATCCTGGCCCCTTCACTCACCCCCGCCGTGTTGGGTCAGCTGATCGCCTTCTACGAGCACAAGGTCTTCACCCAGGGTGTCATCTGGGGCATCAACAGCTTCGACCAGTGGGGCGTCGAGCTGGGGAAGGTCCTGGCGAGCGCCATTGCCGCCGAACTGGTCGACGACGAACCCGAGTTGGCGCACGATGCATCGACCAACGCCCTCATCCGCCGGTATCGAGCCGACCGACGCCGCGCGACCTGATCAGACCTCGAGCACGATGGTCACCGGACCCCAGTTGACCAACTCCACGTCCATGTCGGCACGAAAGCGGCCGGTTTCGACCCGCAACCCCAGGGAGCGCAGCTGGTCGATCGTCTGCCCGATGAGGGGCTCGGCGACCTCGGGGGAGGCTGCCGCCACGAACGAGGGTCGGTTCCCCTTGGCCGCATCGCCGTAGAGGGTGAACTGGCTCACGACCAGCATCTCGCCCTCGACGTCCTGAAGCGACAGGTTCATCTTGTCGTCGGCGTCGGCGAAGATGCGCAGCTTCGACAACTTGTCGGCCATCTTCCTGGCCGAGGCTTCGGTGTCACCGTGGGTCACGCCCAGCAACACGCACAGGCCGGGGCCGATGGCCCCGACGATCTCCGAGTCGACCGTCACCTCGGCGCGGCGAACACGTTGAACGACCGCCCGCATCCCTCAGGCCGACGAGCCGGCCGACGCGGGTTTCGAACTCGCGGCCGGTGGTTCGTGCCGCCTCCCATCGACGTCGATGGCAAACCGGCCCGCCTCGCCCCCGTGATCGGGGTCTGGCGTCGGCCAGGGCCAGCCGCCGAACTGGGTGCGCTGGTAGTCGGCGAAGGCCTGTTGAACCTCCGCCGGATGGTTCATGACGAACGGGCCGTACTGCGCAACCGGTTCGGCGATCGGCTCGCCTTGCAGGAGCATCAGGCCGACCGGCGACTCGCCGGCGCAGAGCTCGAGGTCCACCTCGGGGGCAACGAGCGCACCTTCGTCGACCTCCAAGCTGTCGGCGCCGATCCTCAGCGACGAACCCTCGAAGAAGTAGAGGGCTCGGGTCAGCCCTGGCCGGGCCGCCGGCAGGGTCCAACGCGCACCGGCGGCCATCTCGACATGCCAAATGGCCACTTCGTGGTCGGGATCAGCCGCCCACGACGCCGGCGGAGGAGTGGGCCCAGTGGCACCCTCGAGATGGCCAGCAACGATCCGCACCGAGGTGACGAGCCCGGCGCCGTCGGCCTGCTCGACCACCGGAATGTCCTCGTTCCAGAACATCTCGAACGCAGGCCGGGCCATCTTCTGCGCCGCCGGAAGATTCAGCCAGATTTGGAACAGATGCAGGAAGTTCGGGGTGTCGCGAT
>JAHECQ010000179.1 GCA_024641625.1 Acidimicrobiales bacterium
ACCCGAGTGGGTCACAGCTCACCTCGTCGGGTCGATCCGGCGCTCGATCGACTCACTCCAACAGTTCGACGTCGGCGATGGTGGCGGCATCTCCCAGTCCGGGACGCGGCTTGCGGCCGAGTGCAATCTCGGGTGGCAGAAGATCGGCGGCGAGCACCCGCTCGGGGTCGGAGTAGTAACCGAGCGCGTAATTGCCCATGGTGTAGCCCATCAGCTCCTGGAGCTGTGGCTCGAGGTCCTTGGCGATCGATGGCGGGCATGACAGGAACTGATTCTCCTCGGTGCGCAGCCAGCCCAGGGCGTAGGTGATGTTCATGCCCCAACGGTCGGTGTCGGATTGGTTCTCGCCACCGCTGTGGATCACCGAGCCCGAATAGAGCAGCACCGAGCCGGCCGGCATCACGGCCCGGGTGATCTCGTCGGGAAGGGCACGACGGTCGTCCTCCCAGGACGAGCTACCGGGCACGACGCGAGTCGCGCCGTTCTCTGCTGTGAAGTCGGTGAGCGCCCAGATGGTGTTGAACTGAGGCTCGACGGTGCGCGGGAGGTAGCCGCCCCAGGCCAACCGGTCGCGATGCAGCGGCTGGCTCCCCTGGCCCGGCATGATGCGGATGATCTGGGTGAGGTGCAGCTGGATTCGATTGGTGAACGGGGCAAGGAAGGTGTTGGCCAACTCGATGATGCTCGGGTGCATCACCAGCGCACGGGCGGTTCGAGACCGGGCCACCAGGGCTCCGGTGCGCGACGTCTGCAACCCGCTGAAGGAATCTCGACCGGCGGGCGTGCGCTCGACCCACGGAGCAAGTTCGTCACGGAGCGTTCGGATGACGTCCTCGTCCACCACGTCATGGAGAATGGCAGCGCCGTCGGTCCGCACGGCAGCGACGACCTCGGAGAGCTCAGCGTTACGGTCAAAGACACGCAGTTCGGCCATGCCGCAGCGTAGGTCAGCCGTGGCCGCCATGCCCGGTTTCGGACGTCGGCGCTCAGGACCCCGGTTGCCCGGTCAGCGAACGCATCGTGCGGCGTGCCTCGACGGGTGCCGGCACGGGTTGCGGCTCGATCCTCGGCACCGGCTCGGCTTGGGCTGGGGCAGTCGGCACCGGCGCGGCTGTCCGCGCCGCACTGGCCGTGAGCGCGGCGGGAACGGCCAGGCGCTCATCCGTCGTGGCCGGGTCGGTGCCCGAGGCGGCCGCCTCGGTCGAAGCCCCTCCCCCACTGCCGGCCGCGGCGTCGATGGCGGTGTCGTGGGTTCCGCCGAGCGCGTCCAGTATCTGGCCCGGATCCTCGGTGACCTCGAGCTCGATGGGTTTGAGCAACTGCACGCCGACGATGTCGAGCGCACCTGCGCTGAACGAAGAGTGGCGCGTCCTGTCGGAGATCTGCAGGGTTCCGTCGAACAGCTGCTCCACGACGGCGGCCACGAACCATCCCCGAGTGTCCTCCGGGACACGATTCACCACGTCTCCGGGCACAACCTCCTCCATTCGGATACGAGCGATCTGAATCAGGTTGCGCTTCATCGAGCTCCTCGGGGCGACCATTGGACGGGTATCTCTCCCCCAGCATCGGCTCGGTCGGGTTGTTCGTGAGGCCCTGCGATGAGAAGGCCGAACCATCGAGCCTTGGGTCGACGGCACCATTACCGGACAGAACACTTCATTCCTCGGCTCCGAAGGCCGATTCGTGTTCTGTATGGACGACGTCAACTTTCGCAGCGACCTTGTTCGGGTGCCGAATCGACCGGAGGAGCTCGATCTTCCGATCGGGATGATCGAGGAGCTGTTCATGCGGCGTGTCCTCACCGATCGTCAGTCGACCATTCACGATGTGTCCGATCAGCTCGGCGTCACCATGCCCATCGGGCGGGTGATCGCCGACTCATTGCGGGACAAGAAGTTGCTCGAGTACTACGGCCTGGAAGGGCGCGACTACCGGATCGGTCTGACCGAGCACGGACACAAGGTCACTTCCGAACGAATGGTCGGTAACAGTTACGCCAGCTACCTGCCGGTCTCGCTCAGCGACTACACCCGTGTCGTCAGCGCCCAGAAGGCCGAAATGGTGCTCAATCGGGAGACGATCCGGACGGCCTTCGGTGATCTCGTCGTCGCCGACGAGCTGCTCGATCAGCTGGGCCCGGCCTTCTTGAGCGACGGCGCCATCTTCCTGTACGGACCTCCCGGGACCGGCAAGACCAGCCTGGCCGAGCGAATGATCCGGCTCCACACGGACAAGGTGCTCGTTCCGCGGGCGGTCTCGGTCGATGGGTCGGTCATCGTGGTGTTCGACCCGGCAACCCACAAGGCCATCGATCCCCAGCCTCAGGGCATCGATCCACGTTGGGTGGTCTGCGATCGTCCGATCGTGATCGTCGGCGGCGAGCTGAGTCCGAAGATGCTCGATCTCGAGTACGACACGATTTCCGGTGCCTACACCGCTCCCATCCAGATGCAGGCCAACAACGGCATCCTCGTGGTCGATGATCTGGGCCGCCAGGTCATCCGACCCGACGAGTTGCTCAATCGCTGGATCGTTCCGTTGTCGCGTGGGATCGATTTCCTCCGACTGGTCAATGGCGCCAAGTTCACCGTTCCGTTCGAACTCAAGCTGGTCACCTCCACCAACTTGGAGCCCACCTCGCTCGGCGACGACGCGTTCCTCCGGCGCCTGCGGAACAAGGTGTTCGTCGGCCCGATCACCGATACCGCCTTCAATTGGATCCTGGTGCGCACTGCACAGGCCCGCCACATCGAGGTGACCGCCGAGTCGGCCCAACATCTCCGTCGGGTGTGCCACCACTACCTCGGTGAACTGCGCCCCTACGTGGCGGTCGACTTCTGTGACATGATGCTCGGTGTGTGCCGCTACGAGGGCTTGGCGCCGGTGTTGGACATCGCGATGATCAACCGAGTTGCCGGTGTGTACTTCGTGTCCGACGGTGTGCAACCCGCAGTGGAAGCGCTGGTTCAGCCCCAGTCCCAGCCGACCGCGGTGTATCAACCCCAGGCCTAGCCGCCGCACACATCAGGGCGGCTCGGACCCGGGTCGTGCGCTTCAGGCCGACAGCTCTCGGCGACGGTTCAAGGGATCCATGCCCACCTCGAACTGGTCGCCGCAGTTACGACACCGACGAAGGTCGAGATCGGCTCGATCGACGAGCAGCGGTTTGAGCTGACGATGGTCGGTGGCACTGGCGGTCATGCCGCATGTCGGGCAACAGATCTGGTTCGACACGGATGTCTCCTGGCGGTGTGCTCGCACGATGGCCCAGGTCGACAGTCTTCTGTCGGGAGCGTGCGATCCTCGTTGTTGAGTCGGGCTACTTCACTATCGGCACGCCCGACTGGTTCATAAGGCCTAGTCTTCTTGGCGATGCCTGATGCGACCGTCGAAGGATCGACCGGAGCCGGCGCGGTCGAGTCGTTGCCGCAGCTGATCGACGAGTTCTTCCTCGCCCGACGCCCGAAGAAGCACTCCGAGCACACGCTTGCTGCTTATCGCCGCGATCTCGATGTCATCGTGGCCGCCCTCGAGGAGATTCTCGATCGGCCCGGGCCCGAGATCTTCCCGACCGATCTCGACGTGCGCACGCTGCGGCGCGCCTTCGCCGCCATCTCTCATCAGTCGGCGGCGACGATCTCGCGGACGTGGAGCACATGGAATCAGTTGTTCTCGTTCCTCGTCGCCGAGCAGACGATTCCCGGCAATCCAATGGCGGCGATCGAGAAGCCCCGGGTGCCCCGCAGCCGCCCCAAGGCCATTACCGGGGATGACAGTCTCCACCTTCTCCTCATGGCAGCTGCGGGGGGAGGCCGCACCACCCGAGACCCGTGGCCGGAGCGGGACCTGGCCATCGTCGTCGTCCTCATCACCTGTGGCCTGCGTCTGGCCGAGCTGCTCGAGCTCTCGATTCGGTCACTCGATGGGCCTCCGGGTGAACGAGTGATCGGCGTGCGAGGCAAGGGCAACAAGGAACGGACGGTTCCCCTGGAACCCGAGGTGGAGGCAGTCCTTCGGGAGTATCTCGAGTCGCGCCTGCGACGCTTCCCCGGTCGGCTGGCTGCTGATGCGAAGCTTTTCGTCGACAGCAAGGGTCGGCCGATGCAGCGCGGCGCGCTGCAGTATCTGGTCGATCGTCTGTACCGTGAGGCCGGCATCCGCTCTCGTGTTCCTGCCGGTGCGCTCGTGCACGCGCTGCGCCACACGTTCGCCACCAATCTGGCCCGCAGTGGGGCCAGTGGCACCGAGCTCCAGCGTCTCCTGGGGCACGAGTCGCTGGCCACGACGCAGCGTTATGTCGACGCAACGGCCCGTGAGATACGGGCTGCCGCCCGATCGAATGAGGCGTACCGAATCCTCGAGAGGTTGGATTCACCCACCGAAACGGGGCACGATGCCACCGAACCGACAGAGAAGGTAGGTAAGGGAGCCCCATGGCCCGCAGACTCGAGGTAGAACTCACCAGCACGAAGGGCGACGGCAGCTGGACTTGGCGGGCGGCGGGCGCCCGCCAACCAAAGGGAGAGGTCCCTGGCGCGTTGCTCTATCCGAACGCGGCTGTCGGCGACGTGATCAAGGTCGAGGCAGAGTTCCATCTCGATGGCATCGAGGTCATCGAGGTCTTCCCTCCCAAGCAGAAGGAAGCTCGCAGCGATCTGCTGGAGCTCAAGGCGCGACCGCTCCGCGACGATGAGCTGGTCACCGAGGTTCGCGCCCCTGGTGGTCGTGGACGCGGGGACCGTCGCGACCGTGGTGAGGGACGTGGCGAGCGTGGTCCCCGTCGCGAGGGCGAGGGCCGCCGCGATGGGCGCGGATCCCCCAGGGGAGCCGGGCGAGGCGGCCAACGTCCCGCTCGTCGTGAGTTCGAGGATCGGCCGAAACCGCAGCGGCTTCGGCCGGGTCGAGCCCACCGCACAGCCGTCCTGGCCGAGGTTCCCGAGGAGCATCGCCCCATCGCCGATCAGGTGATGCAGGGTGGTCTGCCCGCCGTTCGTGCTGCCATCGAGAAGCAGAACGCCGAGGCCAAGGCCAGCGGGCAACCGGCGGTCGAGGTGTCGACGGTCTTGGCCATCGCCGAGCCGCTGGTCGCCAAGTTGCGTACTGCCGAGTGGCGTGACCGAGCCGATGCTGCGCTGGTTGGATTGGCCGATGTGGACCTGCGGGATCTGCGGAGTGTCGTGGTTGCCTCCGATGCGGCGGCACGCGACGAGGAAACCCGCGCCCTGGCCGAGCAGCTTCGGGTCGGTCTCGGCGAGCGGGTCGAGAACGATCACAAGCAATGGTTGGCCGACATCGAGGCCGCGGTCAACGATGGTCGCACCGTGCGGGCCCTGCGCCTGAGTTCGCGCCCGGTCAAGGCCGGCGCTCCCCTGCCGACCGAGCTCGCCGGTCGCCTCACCGAGGCTGCGTCAGCGGCGCTGGCCGGTGACATCTTCCCCGATCGTTGGGCGACGGTTCTCGACGCGTTGGCCTTCACGCCGATTCGAAGTGCGGTTACGCCCAGCGGCTATCCCGTCGACCCGCCGGCCGAGTTCCTCGACGCAGTTCGGCGCGTGGCCGATCGTGTGCCGGTCATCGCTGCCCACTACGGCATCGATCCCGCAGAGGCCGAGAAGGCGCGCAAGGCGCGCCCGCCACGCAGCCGTAAGCCGCAGGAGGGCAAGGCGAAGCCGAAGGCGAAGCGCCCGGTCCCGGGCGCTGAACCGAAGCCTGCTCCCGCTGCCGAAGCCACCGAGGCGGAGTCTCCCGCTGTCGAAGCCATCGAGGCGGAGTCTCCCTCGACTGAAGTCGTCGAGGCGGTTGCTCCGGTGACCGAACCCGAAGCGTCGCCCGCAGACGAGTCGGTTGCTCCGGTGACCGAACCCGAAGCGTCGCCCGCAGACGAGTCGGTTTCCGCCGACCCGGCTGAGGCCGAAACCGTGACTGCGGAACCGGCTGAGGTCGAAACCGTGACCGCGGACACCCCGGCGCCCGCTGAGGAGAGCAGCGAGTCGGAACCCGAGGCCGATACGCAGTAACTTTCGGGGATGGACGCACCAAACCCGCCAGGACACCTCTGTCTGTCGTTCGACTTCGACGGACCATCGCTGTGGATGATGCGAAAGATGACGACGGCTGCGCCGGTGTCTCGCGGCGAATTCGGCGCGGTCGCCGTCCCGCGTCTGTTGCGGCTGTTGACCAAGCGTGGAATTCCGTCCACCTTCTTCATCCCCGGTCATACCATCGAGACCTACCCTGACGTCTGCAAAATGGTGGTCGACGCCGGATGTGAAGTCGGCATCCACGGCTACGCGCACGAGATGAATGCGTTGCAGAACGAGTCGGAGGAGCGGGCCGCGATGGCCCGAAGCATCGACCTGGTCGAACAACTCACCGGTCGACGACCCGTGGGCTATCGGGCCCCTGCGGGCGATCTGACCGCGCAGTCGATCGAACTGCTCATCGAGCACGGACTGCAGTACGACTCATCGCTGATGGGGCACGATTATCGGCCATATCAGGTGCGCTCGGGGGATGCCCTGCCCGGCGATGGTCCTGCACGATGGGGGCCCGAGTCCGATCTCATCGAGCTTCCTTGGTCGTGGAGCAACGACGACTACCCGTATTTGGAATTCGTGGCCTTCAAACGAATGATCATGCCCGGGCTGGCACGTCCCGAGGACATGTTCTCCAACTGGATGGGCGACCTGCGCTGGATGGTTCGCGAGGTCACGGCCGGCGTGCTGACGTTGGTTTTCCACCCGCAGGTCATCGGTCGGGGCCACCGATTGCTGGCGCTCGAGGCATTCCTCGACCAGGCAGCCGATCTTGGAATCGTCTACAACACCATGGCCGAGGTGGCCGATGGGCACCGTCGAGGGTTGGCGTTCGGCATCGAGGCTTGACCCGACCGTCCACCGCCGTCGCAGATCGGACTCTCCCGAGGGGGTGGCCGTCGGCGGTGCGATGACTTCTCTGCGGTGCCGAGCCCATCGGACGAAGCCGAGCTATGGCTCGCTCGGCAGGACGAACTGCTCGGGCTTCATTTCGATGAAGATCGCGCTCGCCCGGGCGAAGACGCCATCGGGGCCGATGCCCTCGCCCTCGAGGTAGCGACGCCTCCCCTCCGAGCGTACTTGGCGGCCCCGGAACTCGAGGTCGACACCGAGCGGCGCAGGCCGCTCGAATCTGACCGACAGTTCGCCGGTGAAGGCCGATGGTGTGCCGGTGACGCGGAACACCGAACCGAGCACCTCGTCGAAGACAGCGCAGATCGCTCCGCCATGGACCCGTTCGGGCGGGCCCTCGAAGCACCGGTCGAGTTTGACCCGCCCGACCGCTTCGTCGCCGTCACAGTAGTACCGGGCTCCCATGGCGAATGGGTTCAGTTCCCCGCCGACGAAGGAACCGGGATCGAATTCGACCTGGGCCCCCTGCGGCGGTGGCCCGGGCCACCGGCCCGTCTCGACGAAGACGCGGACGCGATTCCGTCGCCCGAGATCGTCGGCCTTCCTGGCCTGGGGGAGCCGTTCGATCTCGTCGCTGAGCGCGTCGAGTACTGCGGCGATCTGCGCAGCCCGATCGGGATCGACGTTCCGAGCGATCATCGTGGTGCCCAACCGATTGAGCGCGGTGGTGAGGGCCACGGCGTGGGCCGGCAGCGGCATTCGGTCATCATCGTCGATCGGTTCGGGCCCATCGGGGATGGCTTCCGCCGGGGAGTCGTTCTGCGTCACGGCGCAGAACCGTAACTGGCCGAGGGCCGGTTCGACCAGGCAGGATCCATGCATGAGTGAACTCCTCCCCTACCAGGTGTACGCCGTGAAGTACGCCGAGGTCGACGTCGCACGGGCCCATGTCTTCCTGGGTGGTGGCGGCGATGATCATGATGCCAACCAGCATCTCGATTTCTTCGTGTGGGCGATC
>JAHECQ010000180.1 GCA_024641625.1 Acidimicrobiales bacterium
TCGCGTGCTGCGAGCAGCTGACGCAGATGTCGGGCCGCGAGCTGCTCGTCCTCGGTGAGGATCTTGGTGGCCAGTCGCGAGGCGGACTGCAGCACGTCGATGCTCGGGAAGTGTCCGGCGTTGGCCAACTGACGCGTGAGCACGATGTGGCCGTCGAGGATCGATCGGGTGGTGTCGCCGATGGGATCATGGAGGTCGTCACCCTCGACGAGCACGGTGTACACGCCGGTGATCGATCCGGCACCCGATGTCCCCGCCCGCTCGAGAAGTTGGGGGAGGAGCGCGAACACCGAGGGGGGATAGCCGCGGGAGGTGGGCACCTCGCCGGCGGCCAGACCGATCTCACGTTGGGCCATGGCGAATCGGGTGACGCTGTCCATCATCAGCAACACGTTGGAGCCGCTGTCGCGGAATCCTTCGGCGATGGCCGTGGCCAGGAAGGCGGCGTTTCGGCGGACCAGCGCCGGCTGGTCCGAGGTGGCGACGACGACGACGGCCCGCTCGAGGCCTTCGGGACCGAGGTCGTGTTCGATGAACTCCTTGACCTCTCGCCCCCGCTCTCCGACGAGTGCGAGGACGGTCACGTCGGCGTCGGTGCCGCGCAGCAGCATCGACAACAGGCTCGACTTTCCCACGCCGGAGCCGGCCATGATGCTCACCCGTTGCCCCCGACCCAACGGAAGGAGACTGTCGATGACACGCACACCGGTCTGGAGTTGTCCGGTGACCAGTGGCCGATCCAACGGTCGGGGAGCGATGGCATGCAAGGGCCGGCGCTCGGTGCCTCGCAGCGACGGGCCGCCGTCGATGGGCTCGCCGTTCCCGTCGAGGATGCGTCCCATCAGATGGGCACCGAATGGTGCAGTGAGTCGTTGGTTCGAGGCGTGGACCGGTTCTCCGGCCCGCAACCCGTGCAGTGAACCGAGGGGCAGAGCGGTGAGACGATTCCCTTCGACACCCACGACCTCGGCAGGGACGCGGTCATGGCCGATCAGCACCAGGTCTCCGGTGCCTGCGTCGACTCCGACGACCTCGGCGTGCATCCCGACGATTCGTTCGAGACGTCCGATACGCAGAGGCGCTGCAGCGCGTTTGATGTCCGCGGTCACGAGGCTCATGACTCCATCAGCTCCCGAACCCGATCCAGTGCGGCCCCCAGCCGACCATCGATGGTGCCGCTGGCGTAGTCGACGACGACGTCGCCCGAGGCGAGCGACGGGTCACCGATGAGTTGATGGGTGCGGTCGGCGAGAAAGCTGTCGATCTCACCGATGCGCTCGAGGTCCTGCGGGTTGAGTCGGAACGAGAGCAGTTCCTGTCGGGGTAGCTGTACCAGCGTCCGACGTATCGCTTCGGCACCAGGATCGGCGGAGGCGACGAGCTCGCGCTGGAGCAGCGTCTCGGTCAGTTCGAGTCCGAGGTCGATGATCTGTTGGAGGGCGTCCAGCGACAGGGTCTGTTCGAGCGCCTCGATGCGGTCGATGGCCTGTCCCAAGGCGGCGAGGGCGGGCCCCACCTCGGCACGAACGGTTCGGGAGCCGGCGGCGAAGCCAGTCTCGTAGGCCGCCGCGACTGCCTCCTCATGGTCGGCTTCGTCGATCCGCGCCGCGTGGGTCGGCAAGGCGTCGCCGATGACCACCGTCGGAAGGCGGTCGAGGTCGTCGCCGCGCAGGATGAATGACCGATCAGCTGACGAAATCATCGCCGCCTCGATTGATGGTGAGTTCGCCGGCGGCCTCGAGGGCCTGCACGGCTTGAATGATGCCGGTTTGGGCATTGGCGACGTCGGCCATGCGGACCGAGCCGAGCAGATCCATCTCGTCCAGCAGGTTGTCCTTGGCCCGCGAGGACAGGTTCCCCAGGAACTTCTCCTTGAGTGCGTCGGTCACACCCTTCAGTGCCAGCGGGAGCACGTTGGCATCGACGCTGCGCAACACCAGCTGCATCTGTCGGTCATCGAGCATGAGGAGGTCCTCGAAGACGAACATCTGCGCCCTGATCTCGTTGGCGAGGTCGACGTCGTAGTGCTCGACGGCAGCGAGGATCGACTCACCGACTTCCTTGGGCAGGTTGTTGATGATCTTCACCAGGGTGTCGACGCCGCCGGTGGCGTCGAAGAAACGGTTCTCGAATGCCGGTCGGAGGCGTTCTTCCAGTGACCCCTCAACCGCATCGAGTGCAGCGCTGGCCACGCGATCGATGGCACCGAGGCGAACACCGATTTCCGGAACGAGCTCCGGCGGCATCATCTCCAGGATTTTTCCGGCAAAGTCGACGTTCAACGTGGAGAGGATGAGCGCAATGGTCTGGGGCATCTCGGCGGCCAGGCTCGTGGCGATCAGTGCGGGGTCGAGCCGATCGAGGAATTGGAACGGAACGGCGGGGGCCGTGTTGTCGATGTGACGGAGAATCTCGCGGGCCGTGCGCTCACCGAGTGCCTCCTCGAGGTAGTGCCGGGCCAGTTCGGCATCGCCCACCGGCAGCGGCCGTTCGCCGGTGGCAGCGGCCAGGAACTCGTGCAGGACGGCGTCGCCGGTGTCGCGGTCGACGGCGCCGAGGAGGGCCAACTCTTCGACGATGGCCGCGACCTCGTGTTTCTTGAGGCCGAACAGCAGTGGACCCGAGCGCTCGATGCCGAGCCGAAGCATCAGGACGGCGACCTTGCGTGCGCCTGGGTAGTCGGTCGAGAGGCTCATCGGCTTGCCTCTGGCTGGGTCAACCATTGGCGGAGGACGGCGGCGATGTCCTCGGGCTGATTGGCGATGAGCGCGGTCAGCTCCTCCTCGGTTGCCGGCGGCGATCCGGTCCGCTCGCCGACTCCGAGCGCCCGACCAGTGATTGGGTCGACGGCGTCACCGGTGCCGAGGGCGTCGGGCAGTGAAGCCACATCGATGCTGTCGACGATCGTGCGTCGGGTGCCCTTGCGGAGCATCAGAAGCCCGAGGATCAGCACCATGAGGGCGACGAGGATGCTGCCGACGGTGCGGATCAAGCTCATGAGGTCGCTCCCACCGGCCTTCGCCGCTACCGCCGCTGCTTCGGCCTGGGCCGCCTCTTCCTCCTCGGGCGTCACCTCGAAGGGGAGCAGGCTCACGGCAACGCTGTCACCTCGGGTGACGTCGGCACCGACGGCCGCAGTGACCACCCGCTCGAGTTCGGGGAGCTGGGCCGCATCGGCGACCGCGTCGTCGATGACGACGGCCACCGACAGTCGGCGAATGTTGCCCGGCGCGCGCTCGGTGCTGGTGACGACCCGATCGAGGGCGTAGGCCACGTCCCGCTCGTTGAGGGTGTAGAGCGACCCGTCGGCACCCTGCGCCGGTACCCCGTTGAGTACTTGGGTCTCGATGTTGAGGGTGCCGGCATCGGTGCCGTTGGGGTTGCTGTACTGCTCGTTGCGGGTGGTTTCCTGCTGGGGCAGGGTCTGCCCTGCAGCGTTCACCGGTTCGCTGTGCTTCTCCTCGGTGATCACGACCGCATCGAAATCGAGCTCCGCTTCGACGGTCACGACCGCTCGACCGGGTCCGACGACCGCCTCGAGCAGTCCGACGATCTGCTGTTGCACGTCGGCTTCGAATGCCTTGGCCATACGACTCTGATTGGCGCTCTCCATGCCGAGGAGGCCCTCGGAGTCGCCGCCGGCGAGCAGTTGACCGGTTCCGTCGGTGACCGTGACATTGGCGGTGGTCAGTCCTTCGACCGAGCTGGCAACGAGATTGACGACGGCCTGCACCTGCTCGGGCGAGACGGTGTTGGCGCCGTCCATCAAGAGAAGTACCGAGGCCGACGACTTGATGTCGTCGGCGACGAACAGGTCCTTCTCGGGGATCACCAGATGCACGTCGGCTGAAGCGACGCCGTCGATGCTGGCGATGGTCTTGGCCAGTTCGTCTTCCATGGCCCGCTGATAACCGACCCGCTGATCGAAGGCCGAGGAGGTGATGCCCTGGTTGTCGAGGATCGACCAGCCTCCCGCGCTCTCGGGCAGCCCGGCGGCACTCATGTCCAGTCGGGTGGCGGACACGAGCTGACGAGGGACCCAGATCACCCGACCGGAGTCCGACAGTTCGTAGGGCACGCCCTGTGATTCGAGTTGGTCGACGATCGACGCGGCGACTTCGGGTTCGAGATCGGAGTACAGGATGCCCATCGACGTCGAACCGCCGAGTCGACTCGCGAACAGGACCAGTCCGACCAGGGCAATGAATGCGCCGCCCATCATGAGCTGCTGAGTGAGACTCAACCGCTTGACCTTCGACATGGCGCCGCCGCCGAATGACTCGAGACTCGACCCTGGCATCAGACTTGCATCCTCATGATCTCGTTGAACGACTCAATTGCGCGGTTGCGGACGGCCACGGTGATCTCGGTGGTCAGTTGTGCCTCGGTGGCAGCAACCATGTAGTCGCTGACCGACGAGAGGTCGCCGGTGGCGCCATCGACGGCCGCCTGCTTGGCGGTGGCCTGGGCGTTACCGAGACCTTCGAGCGCTCCACCGATCGAATTGGCGAAGCCGGACTGTTCGGTGCTGGTCTCGGCGGCGCGCTTGGTGGCCGAGAGACCTCCGCCGAGGCCGCTGACGTTGATGCCGCGAACTGCTTCGATCATCGCTACTTGCCAATCTCGAGGGCGCGCATGTACGCATCCCGTGCTCGTTCGAAGGTCGCGACGTTCGCCTGGTAGGCCCGCTGGGCGGCGAGCATGCTGGTCATCTGCTGGCTCAGGTCCACATCGGGAGCCCGAACGAAGCCATCTTCGTTGGCCAGTGGGTGGTCGGGGTAGTAGATGGTGATGCCCTCGGCGCTGCCGAACTCGACACCCGCCACTCGAGCGCCCCCGGGTCGTCCGTTCTCCTCGACGGCCTGGGCGATGACAAACCGCTCCTGATAGGCGTTCTCGTCCATCGACCGATACGTGTTGAGGTTGGCGACGTTGTCGGAGACCGCATCGAGCCAGTTCTGATACACGTTCATCCCCGACGACGCAATGGACAGGGAGTGGAATGGCCCGGACATCAGCGGCTGATCGCCGTACGGATCAGGCGATATTGGGCGTTGAGCGCTTCGGTGACCAGCTGCTGCTTGAGGGCGGACTCTGCGAGCATGGTGACTTCGCGGTCGAGGCGAACATTGTTGCCGTCGATGCGGGTGGCGTCGGTGGTCGTAGTGGCCGAGATCGTGGCACCCTCGGGCCGGCCGGTCTCGACGGCTCGCCGCAGCGAGTCCTCGAAGGACACTCGCTGGGCCTTGTAGCCGGGGGTCTCGACGTTGGCGATGTTCTGCTGGTGCGCCTGCTGCTGGGCTTCGATGCCACGCAGCGCCTGGACGAGAGTCTGTGTTGTCGTATCGCCGATGATCACTGCCAAGCTCCTCAGGGACGGCAGGGCGGTCCGCAACCGCCAGGTCCACCCGTCCCTGGGTGGTAGTGATGATCGAGCTTCCAGCTCGACCGAAGTCTCGGCGGTGCTCAGCCGATCATGAGAAGTTCTGGTCGATGATCAGAGACTCATGGAGATGCGCGGATGGTCCGCCGTGGCGCGGGCAGCTCGTCGCGGCTTACGGGGCTGATCGAGCTGCTCGAGCTCGTCGGCTACCGCATCGGACAGTGAGATCGATTGGCCCAACAATGCAGCGGCCCGCTGGCGCAGATGGACGGGGACGGGTCCGCTCGGAAATGTGGCCGGCGGCCAAGGGCTCTCCTCGGCGCGCGCCCCATCGACCAGGGTCAGCGCGTGATGCCGCAGCCCGGCTTCGAACACCTCGAGCGTGCGGATCCAGTGCTCGTCGTTGGTCATGCGGTGTAGGTTCCCGCCAGTTGTGTGCCGGCCGTTGACGTCACACCGCGTTCGCGCTGGGTCGACGCCAGTGCCGATCGCCACGCAGTGACCAGGGGCCGCACGTGCCCGAGGCACTCTTCGATGATGACGGGCGACTTTCGGAGGTTCGCCTGGATGAGCCGGTCGGCCAGGTAGGCGTAGATGGCCTTGAGCGACCTTCCGTCCTCCCAGATGTCGGTGTCGAGTGCCAGGTCGAGCTCGTACACGATGTCCTGGGCGTGGAGCAGAAGCCGATGGGTTTCCTCGATGACCCCGTTCGCTGCGGCGTCGCGTGCCTGTTCCAGGTCTCGCTGTAGGCGCTCGTAGAGCCGGACGAGGAGCTGTTGGGGAGGGGTGATCGCAAGACCGTCGGTCTGGTAACGGTCTGCGAGCTTGGCTCGATTCATGCGCTTCCTTGGGACAGGGAGCCGAGTTGGGAACCCAGCCAGTTCGATTGATCCTGGAGGTTGCCCAGGGCGACCTCCAGGTTGGAGTACAGCTTCCGGAGCTGGAGTTCCTTGCGGGCAATGCGGGTCTCGTACGAGTCGATCTGCTCGGTGAATGCCTCGATGCGTGACTTCTCGGACTCCTGGGCCGATGACAGGAGACCGGTCCCGAACGTGGTGGCTTCATCCGCGGCCGCGACCAGACGATCGAGTACGCCCGCTCCACCTTGGGTGCCGGCGGTGAAGAGCTGGGTCAGCTCGTCGATGTCCGACTCGGCCGCCTCGAGGAACTTGGCCCGGTTGAAGACCAGGCTGCCGTCTCGTTGGAGTTCGACGCCGGCGATACTGGGAGCCTCGAAGGTGCTTCCCGCTACCGGGTCGGTGAAGGCATGCAGGAGGGACTGCTCGGCCCGCCGGACATTGCCGTTGAAGGCCAACGGGACTTGTTTGGTGGCGCCCGGGGTGACCTTGGTGGCCGACGCGAGCTTGGCTTTGACCTCGTTGAATTGCTTCACCAGGGCCTCCACGCTGTCGGCGACCGAGGCGAAGTCGTGCTCGACGGTGATGGTGGCCGGTGTCGTGGTGATGTCGGTGACGGTGACGTCGACCCCGGGCATCAGCCCGGTGAAGGTGTTGGAGCTCGAGGTGATGCTGTAGGGGTTCTGGCCCTGGAAGGTGATCTTGGCGTCGACCCCGTCGGTCAGCGTGGTGAAGCCGCTGATGTCCCCGAAGAGCGAGTTGTCGAGGTTGATCACCCCGGCCGCACCACCTTCCTTGGCCGAAAGCTGTAGACGGAAGCCGTTGCCGGTATTGATGGCGACCGCCTGGAAGTTGAGGCTGTCGTCGTTGTTGATCGTCTGGATCACCTCGGCCAACGTGCCTCCGGTGCCAACCGTGGCATCGAGAGAGGCAATCACGTCGTTGGAGTACATGACGTGATTGGTGGCGAGCGAGTCCACCTGGAAGCTGAGCGACCCGGTGAACTGCCCCGCGGTTGCGTTCACCTTGACCGCCGGCGACGACGAGCTGCCCGAGAGCCGATTCCAGCCGGAGGCCAGCTTCAGGTCGGCCGCAGCATTGCGAAGGCCGGTGACATCGGTGCGGAGGCTGCCCAACTGGTCCGCGGCGCTCTGACTCGTCTTGCGCCGATCGATCAGCCGTTGTTGCGGCTGTCGTTCGATCGCGAGCAGCGAGTTGATGATCGAGGTGGTGTCGAGTCCACTGGAGAGTCCGTCGATGAAGGACATGAGATTCCGATCATTGGTTCACGAGGTGAACAACAAGGTTGAGACGATCGTCAAGGAGTGTCGGCCGCCAACGGCCGAGTAGTACCACCTGGGGCGGATTCAGGGTCGGTTGATGACGGTTTCCGTGGTGACGATGTGAACTGGCTCGGGGCCTGGGGCCCCGAGCCAGTGGTGGATGAATCAACGCAGGAGGCTGAGCACCGTTTGTGGGATCTGGTTGGCCTGGCCGAGCATGGCAGTGCCGGCCTGCTGGAGGATCTGGTTCTTGGTGAAGTTGACCATTTCGGCCGCCATGTCGGTGTCGCGGATTCGCGACTCGGAAGCGGCGAGGTTCTCGGTGGTGACCTGGAGGTTGTTGA
>JAHECQ010000181.1 GCA_024641625.1 Acidimicrobiales bacterium
CTCGTGTCGTGGGGCAAGGCAGAGTTCGTGGCCGCCGAGGAGATGAACCGGAGCCGTGGATTCTGGTGGGCGCCCGACGGTCGCCGCCTCTTGGCATGTCGGGTCGACAACACCCCGGTCGATGCCTGGTGGATCGCCGATCCGGCCAATCCGGAGCGTCCGCCTCAGCAGGTGCGCTATCCGGCGGCGGGAACGCTCAACGCCCACGTCGAACTCTGGGTCATCGACGACCACCTCCCGGTGCGACAGGTCGACTGGAGCGACGCCGGCCGGTTCGAGTACCTGAACGACATCGTGTGGACCTCCGGACACCAACCCCTGGTCGTGCGCCAGACCCGGGATCAACGCACCGTCAGCATCGCCGACATCGACCTCGATACCGGTGAGGTGAACGAACGTCGATGCATCAACGACGACGTCTGGGTCGAGTGCATCACGGGATCACCCTGTTGGGCCGGCGACGATCTCCTCACCATCGAGGACCGTTGCGATGCCGATGGCGACCGACGATCGTTGTGCATCAACGGCAGGCCGATCACCGATCCCGAGCTCCAGGTACGATCGATACTCGGGTCCGTCACCAACGCCGGCACCGACCAGCTCGTGATCTCGGCGTGGACCGATCCAACCGAGATCCACCTCGCCACGGTCACGCTGCCGCCCCCAGGGGCCGACCGCGACGATACCGACCGCGACAATGCCGACCGCGACGATGCCGACCGCGACGATGCCGACGCATCCGTCACCGCCCGGCTCGACTGGATCACCACCGATGCCGGGGTCCATGCAGCCTCGGTGGGTGGTGACGTGCTCGCCATCACCTCACTGTCCCCCATCGTGCCCGGACCGACGGTCTCGGTGCGACACCTGTCCGACGCCACCAACGGCACCACCATCGACAGTTTCGTCGAGACCCCGGTCATCGCTTCCCGGCCTCGCTGGCTCGGTTCCGGTTCCCAGCTTCGGTCTGCGCTGCTGCTTCCCACGGGCCACGATGGCTCCGAAGTGTTGCCCGTCCTCCTTGATCCCTACGGCGGACCGCACGCGCAGCGCGTCCTCAAGAGCCACAACGCCCATCTGGTCTCGCAGTGGTTCGCCGATCAGGGGTTTGCCGTGATCGTGACCGATGGTCGAGGCACACCCGGTCGAGGCCCATCGTTCGAGCGGGCCGTCTGGGGCGATCTCGCCGAGCCGGTATTGGCCGACCAGTTGTCGGCGCTCGACCGTATTGCCGAAGAAACCGGGTTGCTCGACCTGAACCGGGTGGGCATTCGGGGTTGGTCCTTCGGTGGCTACCTCGCGGCCCTCGCCGTTCTGCGCCGGCCCGACCGGGTTCACGTGGCGGTGGCCGGCGCTCCGGTGACCACGTGGCGGCTCTACGACACGCACTACACCGAGCGCTACCTGGGACATCCGAACGATCACCCCGGTCATTACCAACAGACCGACCTCATCGTCGAGGCCCACCGGCTGGAACGCCCGCTGCTCCTGGTGCACGGCCTCGCTGACGACAACGTCGTCGCGGCCCACACGCTGCGCCTGTCCTCGGCGCTGCTGGCCAGTGGGCGTCTGCATTCGGTCCTCCCGTTGTCGGGAGTCACCCACATGACGCCACAGATCGCCACCGCGGAGAATCTGCTGCGTGTCGAGCTGGACTTCCTCTCCGCCGCCCTCGGGCCGCTCCGTCCCGTGTCGATCGGCGCACCCGGGGATCGAGAGGCGTCGTGACCGACAATCTCTCCGAGCTCGCCCCCAGCCTGGATTCGCTTGGTTGGAACCCGCAGTTGGCGGCATGGGCCGACGATCATGCACCTGCCCGACCTGGCCGGGTCGCTCGGGCCAACCGCGGCTACGCCCTCGTCTTCACCGGCGGCAACGCCGTGCTGGCCGCCTCGAGTTCGGTCCGAACCGATACCGGCGTCGCGCCGGCCACCGGCGATTTCGTCACGGTGCTCGACACCGACGACGGGCCGGTGGTCAGCGCGATCGCCGAACGCCGAACCGCGCTGATTCGGCGAGCGCCGGGGAAGGTTCCGGAACCTCAGGTCCTGGCAGCCAACATCGATGATGTGTTCGTCATGCACGGACTCGATCGACCGGTCAACTTCCGGCGCCTGGAGCGCCAGTTGGTGATCGCCTGGCAGAGCGGGGCCACACCGTTCGTCCTGCTGACCAAGGCCGACGAGGTGGCCCATCACGACGAGGCGGTCCAGTCCATCCGCAAGATAGCTCCGGGTGTCGAAACGCTGGCGATCTCGACGGTGACGGGGCGAAACCTGGACTTGATCCGCAAGCGATTCACCGGCAGCCGGACGGTCGCTCTCCTGGGTTTGTCCGGCATCGGCAAGTCGACCTTGGTCAACGAGCTGTCAGGGGGTGGTGTCCAGCGGACGGGGCAGGTGCGCGCCACCGACAAACGGGGTAGGCACACCACCGTCACCCGTGACCTCGTGCCCCTTCCCGGCGGGGGCATCGTCGTCGACACCCCAGGCATACGTGAGGTCGGCCTCTGGCACGCCGAGGAAGGTCTGGCCAAGACATTCCCCGAGATCACCGAGGCCGCATCACACTGCCGTTTCAGTGACTGTCGACACGATCGGGAACCGGGCTGTGCGATCCGGGCTGCTCGAAGCGATGGCCGGATACCGGATCGCCGGCTCGAGCACTGGCTGCAACTGCGAGCCGAGCTCCAATGGCAGGCCGAACAATTGGAGGACTTCGAACGAAGAGCAGCATCCCGCGATCGGGTCGAGAACGAGCGTCGACAATCGGGTTCGGGCCGCCGATCCTGAGATCGCCACCAGGCCTGCCAGTGCCAAGACGCCCTCACCGACCGTGCTTGGGCCATACTCGCACTGTCAACCCTCGAACCGGAGGCTCCATGAACGCCCGCAACACCGCCCACGTCTCCGCGCTCGGCGCGACCAGGATCATCGCGCCGGCGATGCTCCTGATGCTGTTCGTCGTCGGATGCGGTCGGTCGGCCGACGACGCAGCACCGCCACCCGATACCGAACAGATCCAGGTCGAAGGGGTCACCACCATCGCCCCGACAACCATTCCGACCCAGGTCACCTACGTCGTGCAGGCGGGCGAATCACTCTCGATCATTGCGTCCCGTTTCGGAGTCGGGGTACGGGAGTTGGCAGACTTCAATGCCATCGCCGACGTCGACTCGGTCAAGGTCGGACAGCTGCTCTCGATCCCTCCGACGACGGCAACGACGGCCATCGTCGTCCCGGATGCATCGAGCACCACCAGCTGATCGCACGGGATGATCCACCCGGAGAAACAGCCATCGGCAACGACTACCGTGGCTGACATGAAATCTGCTGATGTCGTGGTCGTTGGTGGTGGCATCGTCGGTCTGGCGACCGCCTGGAAGCTGGTGTCCCGGCAACCATCCGCGTCGATCATTCTCATCGAGAAGGAACCGGTGCTGGCCAAGCACCAGACCGGCCACAACTCCGGAGTGCTCCACTCCGGCATCTACTACAAGCCCGGCAGCGTGAAGGCCCTGACCTGCACCACCGGACGGGCCGAAATGGTTCGGTTCTGCGAGACCTACGACATCGAGCACGAGATCTGCGGAAAGGTCATCGTTGCGACCCAGGACTTGGATCTGCCGCGCCTCGACGTGCTCGAGGAGCGTGCCGCGGCCAACGGGGTGAAGGCTCGCCGGATCGAGCGGGCCGAGCTTCGTGAGCTCGAGCCCCACGCTGCGGGCATCACCGGCCTCCACGTGCCCGAGTCCGGTATCACCAACTACACCAAGGTCTGCCTCACGCTCGGCCGACTCCTCACCGAAGCCGGTGTCGAGCTGCTCACCGGAACGCGCGTCACCGCCATCGACGAGCGAGCCGACGCCGTTCGCCTGTCAACCACCGCAGGCGACATCCAAGCCGGGCTGGTCGTTACCTGTGGTGGCCTCTACAGCGATCGCCTGGCCCGCGAGACCGCGCCGGACACCACCGAACGAATCATGCCGTTCCGCGGCGAGTACTACGAGCTGGCCGAGCATCGGCGGTCGCTGGTCAACGCGCTCATCTACCCGGTGCCGGACCCGGACTTTCCGTTCCTCGGGGTCCATCTCACCCGCATGATCGACGGATCCATCCATGCCGGGCCGAACGCCGTGCTTGCCCTGGCCCGCGAGGGCTACACCTGGGGCGACATCGATCTCGGGGATCTCGCCGAGGTCCTGAGAAACCCGGGCTGGTGGAAGCTGGCCAAGAACTACTGGCGGACCGGCATCGGCGAGTACTACCGCTCGCTGTCCAAGGCTGCCTTCGTCAAGGCGCTGCAACGACTCGTGCCCGAGCTCACCGCCGACGATCTCGTGCCCTCGCCCGCCGGGGTGCGGGCCCAGGCCGTGTCGACCGAAGGCAAGCTCCTCGATGACTTCGTCTGGTCCGAAACCGCCCGAGTGGTCAACGTTCTGAACGCTCCTTCACCGGCGGCCACGGCCTCGTTGGCGATCGGCTCGCAGATCGTCGAACGCCTGGCGACCCATCAAGGCTGAGCAGTCACGGGCTTCAGATCCAGCGGTGGGGGTCCGGAGTCACCGAGTTCAGCGGTCCAGCCTGGCCGAACCTAATCCCGACTTTACCGATCGTCTTTTGGGTGAATGGGCCCTAGAGTGCCGGCATGGCACTTCGACTTGGAGATACTGCACCCGACTTCACCGCTGACACCACCGAGGGTCAGATCGCGTTTCACAACTGGAAAGACGGCTCGTGGGCCGTCCTGTTCTCCCACCCGAAAGACTTCACTCCGGTGTGCACCACCGAGCTGGGCTACACCGCCAAGCTCAAGGACGAGTTCGCGGCCCGGAACGTCAAGGTCATCGGCCTGTCGGTCGACCCGGTGGCCGACCATGAGCGTTGGGCGAGCGACATCGAGGAGACCCAGGGCACTGCGGTGAACTTCCCGATGATCGGCGATGCCGACCGTACGGTCGCAGAGCTCTACGACATGATCCACCCCAACGCCAACGAGACCTTCACCGTTCGCTCGGTCTTCGTCATCGATCCGGCCAACAAGGTGCGACTCACGCTCACCTACCCCGCCTCGACGGGCCGGAACTTCGATGAGATCCTGCGCGTCATCGACTCGCTGCAACTCACCGACGGTCACAAGGTGGCGACGCCGGTGAACTGGACCAAGGGAGATGACGTCATCATCGTTCCCGCCCTGTCCAACGAGGACGCCAAAGCCCTCTTCCCCGACGGCTGGGACGAGAAGAAGCCCTACCTCCGTATGGTCAAGTCACCAGTGTGAGGCAAGTCACCGATCTGAGGTGATCGGATCGATGTGGGCGGCCAGTTGCCATGCCCGCAGCCAGCCTCGGGGATCGGCGCCGAGGGCAAGCAATGCGTCGGAGGCCGCATCGACCGAGCCTCGCCCGCAGACCGCCTCGACGAGCCCGACGAACAAGGGCGAGATGAGGTCCTCGGTGTTGGCGAGGTGTTCGCGGGCTTTCACCAGGCGGGCCGTCAGCAAGGCTTCATCGTCCTGTTGTTTGGCCAAGGCCACCAACGTCAGCCGTGCCGTGAGTCGGTCGAGATAGGTCGAACGGCCGGCGAGTACCGTCTCGGCCTTGTGTTCCGCGGTGACGACATCGCCCTGCGCTGCCGCCACCAGCGCACCGACCGCTTCGGCGTACATGCTGGCCTGTTCGGATTCGAAGGAGCTGACCCACGAAATCCGACTCGCCGCCTCTTCGACCGAACCGCGCTGCAAGAAGGCCAGTGCCAACGACACCGAGAGATCGCTCTCACCGACGATCGCCAGGTCGTTGTTCGTGCCCTCGAACCGGGACGCCCAACGGATCGCCCGCTCGGCGTCACCCAGCCGGGCCGACGCTGCGCAATTGCTGATGACCGCGATGCGTCTGCTCTCGTCGTCGCCGGCTCGGTCGGCCAGGGTGTAGGCGTTCTCCAGCGCAGCGAGACCCTCGACCACCCGGCCGCAGGAAATCAGGGCGCGACCCTCGAGGGCACGAGCCTGCACAGCCAGCGTGAAGTCGTCGGCCTTCTCGGCCACGAGCTGGGTCTCACGCGCCAATTCGACCGCACGAAATGGATCGCCCGACCAGAGTGCCATCGATGTCTCGAGGCTGAGCATCATGGCTTCGGCGAACGGATCACCACGCCGCCGGGTCTCGGGCAGGATGTCGGCAACCAGGTCGCGAGCGCGGTCCCAGCGCCCGTTGTGGAACGCCACCCAGGCCTCGACCGCTCGGGTCCACGCCAGCCCACCCCGATCGTCGAGCTCGGCGAAGATGGCTTCGGCCTCGCCGACGTACACGCTGGCCTCGGCAACCCGCCCCGCCCGGAACGCCAACCACGCCAGATTCTGGAGCGCCCAGGCCTCCTCCCGAGGGATGCCCGCGGCGGCCGCGACCGCTCGTGAGGACATGAGCGCCTCGAGCGCCAGCGCCTCGTCACCTCTCGACATCTCGGTGATTCCCAACAGTCGAAGGGCGAGGGCATGATCAGCTGACTGGTCGAGGGCATCGAGCCGATCTGCAGCCTCACGCAACTGGGCCGCCGCCCGATCGGGTTCACCGGCCTTCTGATTGACGTCACCCCGGATCATCAACGCCTTGGCCGCCAACACCTGGTCGTGCTGGGCCAACGGATCGAGACGATCGAGATCGGCCTTCGCCCCGACGATGTCCCGCAATTCGCTGCGGGCCTTCGCTCGACCGAACAGACACCGCGCAATGGTGGCACTGTCGGTCGACAGGTCGAGACCCCCGGCGAACCAACGCTCACCTTCGCGGGGCTCGCCGGCCGCCAAGGCCCGCCAGCCGGCATCCTCGAGCCATCGCAGCGCGCCGCTGGTGACCTCGGCCGCATCGACACCCTCGAGCGTCGGAAGATCCTTCACCAGCTCCGCGGCCGCTCGATAGTGACGAGCGATGGCAACCGCGGTCGAGTTGCGGACCGGGGCAGTGTGCGTTGCCTCCAAGTACTTCGCTATCTCGGCGTGGGCCTTGGCCCGAACGGTCTTGGTGACGGTTGCATAGGCGACCTCACGGATGAGATCGGAGACGAACTCGAACCGGCTCGGCGTGAGCATCAGGAGCTCGGCCGCCTCGAGCTGCGCCAGGGCATCGTCGAAATCCAGATCGAACCCATCCTCGGCCGACATCACGCCGAGTGTCTTGCGAGTGCCACTCCGTCCGAGCACGGCCGCATGCTCCAGGACGCGGCGCGGGCCGGGTTCGAGCCGATCGAGTCGTGCAGCCAGAATGCCTCGCAAGGTGTCGGGGATGCGGTCGAGTGACACGACTTCCTCGCCGCCCGCGCTCGCCGCCCCATCGGTGGTTCCCACCCCGCGCGCCGCGACCAGCCCGGCCAGCTCCTCCAGGAAGAAAGGGTTCCCGCCGCTACGACGGACCAACTCGTCGAGTTCGGCGTGACCACTCTGCACGCCGAGCTCGGCGATGAGACGTCGCGACGATTCATCGTCGAGCGGCCCGAGCTCGAGCGACAGCGAGCCGAACCGACCTTCGATGACCTCTGAGGTCTCCGAGCGTCGCGCGGTCACCATCACCATCAGTCGACTACGGAGCAATTCGCCCAGGAGGTGCCTGACCAGCTCCCAAACCGGTTCAGCCGCCCAGTGCATGTCCGACAGAACGATGACCACGGCTCGGTGTCTCAGCTCGGCTTCGATCAATCTGGTGACAGCCCAGGTCACCTCGGCGCGGTTGCGGAGCCGGTCCCCACCTCGCAACGTGGTCTCGTGACCGAACATGTGCAAGATCGCGGTGGACAGCCGCTGCAGTTCCTCGGGCCCGACGTCGTCGAGAATCGTGGTCAGTCCTGCGGCGACGATCGGGCGTATCTCC
>JAHECQ010000182.1 GCA_024641625.1 Acidimicrobiales bacterium
AGCGGGGACTGACCGTGACCACGACGGCAACCGACGCCTCGCCGGGTCCGTCAGCACCGAACCAATACCGGGGCACCGTACGGACTCGCACGTCCGCAGTGTTCATCGCAGTGGCGTTGGTGATGTGGGTGATGGTGGTGTTGTGGGCCAATGACATGGGCAACATGCCCGGCACCATGGGGATGGGCGTCGCCGAGTTCGTGTTGATGTGGGGATTGATGATGAGCGCGATGATGCTGCCGTCGGTGGCCCCGATGACGCTGCTGTATTCGCGAACGTTGTCCAAACACAAGCGATTTCGGCAGGGTCAATTCGCAGTCGGCTATCTGATGGCATGGACGCTTGTCGGACTTTGCGCCTTCGCGCTCGCCTGGGTCGCCGGGCAGCTCGTCATCGAGGCACCCCGTGCTGCCCGCGTCGCCGCGGTGATGACCTTCGCCCTGGTGGGCGTCTACCAGCTCACCCCCTGGAAGTTCCGGTGTCTGGAGCACTGCCGCAGTCCCTTGGGCCACATGTTCCACTATGCCTCGTTCCAGGGGCCATTGAAGCACTTCAACGCCGGGCTGCACCATGGACTGTTCTGTTTGGGCTGTTGCTGGGCCCTGATGTTGCTCATGGTCGTCTTCGGGGTCATGAACGTCTGGGCCATGGTCGGTCTGGCCCTGGTCGTGGCCACCGAGAAGCTGTGGCGCCACGGGGCACGGTTCGCCCGCGGCGCCGGCTACGTGTGCCTGGCGCTGGCCATTGCCGTCGCCTTTGTTCCCGGCATCGCGCCAGGGCTGGACCCCGACAGCGTCATGAGCACGAGCGACATGAGCGGCATGTAGCGGCGGGGCCCGTGCGCTGCGACACCCTGTGGAGACGGCTGACCGAGGGGAGCCGGGTCAGCTGGGGCGGGCGAGTGTGACCCGTCCGAACTCGCTCTGGTCGTCGGCCGTGTCGTAACCGGGATCTCCGGGGAACACGATGCGATCCGGGCCGTCGATGCCGGTGAGAATCCGAACCTCTTCGACCTCGCCCCCCGATGCCGCCTTCACGGCCTCCGCTGCGCTCCGCCACGGCAGGAGCCGCTTCATCATGGCGACGGTCGGGGTCATCATCACCATCTCGTGCGAGCGGTTCATGGCCAACGCGTCGGCCGGTCGTACCCAGGCGTGGTGGACAGCCTCGTCATTGTCGTGCAGCGGTGTCTGCCCGGCCGGCATGGCCGCCAGGAAGAAGCGGGTGTCGTAGCGGCGGGGCGGGCCGACGGGGGTGCGCCAGTGGCCGACGTAGTGCATGTCGGTGAGCTCCAACCGGAGCTGTTCGGCCTCGATGACATCCATGAACGGGGTGCTCCCTTGATTCACCTCGTCGCGGTACACGGAGAACCTGGCCTCGACTGCCGGTGCCGAGAGATCGATCAGGCCCCGCTCGCCGACCCGGTGGGCCAAGAGGACTCCGGCTTCTTCGAACATCTCCCGAAGCGCCGCCACCCAGTAGGCAAGGCCATCGGCCTCGATATCGAGGGCGCGGGATGCCGATACGTCGTTCTCGCCGGTGCACAGCGCCTCGACCCGGCCGTGGCCATCGTCGGGATCGACGGCGCCGCCGGGATAGACCCACATGTCGCCGACGAAGGTCGATCGGGCGTTGCGCTTGAGCATGAGTACGTGGAGGTCGGGGCGGTCGTCGACGATCATGACCGTGGCGGCCGGGCGCACCGGTACCGTCTCGGCGTCGAAGTCGAGGTGGGCGTATCTGCTCGCCGGGTTCGGGTCGGTCGACATCAGTGACACCCTGCCACAAGACGGGGAATCGGGACAGCGGAGGTTCCGGGCCGGTACTGTTCGGCCATGAGCATGACCGGTAGGCCGATCGCTGTGATCGTGGGGGCAACGTCGAAGTGGCAGGCAGATGGACGCAACACCCTGCTGGCCCATGGCACCGAGGTCGACGACAGCGGTCTCCCGGTCAGCTGCCGTTGGGGCGTCGGTGGCGCAGTGGCCCAGAAGTTCGCGGCGGAAGGTTTTCTCGTGGTGTTGACCACGCGGACCTCGTCGAATGCCGCCGGGCTGGCGGAGGCGATCCGCGCCCAGGGCGGCGAGACCATGACCGTCGAGCTCGACTTGGTCTCCGAGCAGTCGGTCTCTGCGGCGTTCGACCGAATTCGGTCCGAGGCCGGCGATCCCGGTGTGCTGGTCTACAACGCCGGCTATCTGGAGGGCCGAGATCTTCCGCCCGACAAGGAACTCCTCGAACACCTGCCGACCGAGTTGTTCGACACCGCGCAACACATCGCCAGTCGAGGGCCCTTCCTGGTGGCCAAGGAGGTTCTGCCGGCCATGCGCAAGGCCCAGTCGGGCTCGTTCCTGATCTCGAACAACGCGGCGTCGTTGCGGGGCCGGAAACGTTACACCGGTCAGTCGCTCTACTATCCCCGGGTGATGATGCGCACCCTGGCGCAGGTCCTGACCGAGGAGTACTCCGAGTACGGCGTGCACGTGGCCAACATCGTGATCGACGGCTTGATCGACTCGCCCGGCACACGCGCCCTACCGATCGCCCAGCAGCGCCCGGAGGTGGTGATGAATCCCGAGAAGATCGCCGAGGCGTTCTTCTACCTGCATTCCCAGGACAGGTCGGCCTGGACCCATGAACTCCAACTGACCCCGTACGTCACCAAACCCAGCCACTGAGCTCGAAGCGATCATCGCCCTGGAGGTCCGATGAGGAGTCAGTCGGCCGATGGCTGCGCTACCGTGCGCTCTTCCGAACCTCTTCAGGAGACTGCTGTCATGACAATCCAAATCGGCGATTCGCTTCCCTCGGCCACCCTTCATGAAGGCAGCCCCGGCGGGAAGCTCGATGCGGCTGAGGTGTTCGCCACCGGCAAGGTGCTCATCTTCGCCGTCCCAGGAGCCTTCACCCCTGGCTGTTCCAACACCCACCTGCCCGGCTACCTCAACGATTACGAGGCCATCAAGGCCAAGGGCGTCGATCAGATTGCGTGCATCGCGGTCAACGACGCGTTCGTGATGAACGCCTGGGGTGAGGCCCACGGCGCCGAGGGCAAGATCCGCATGCTCGCCGATCCCCAGGCCGAGTTCACCACGGCGCTCGGTCTCGACGTCAATGCTGCTGCCCTCGGTGGAACTCGTTCGAAGCGCTACGCCATGGTCGTCGAGGACGGCAAGGTCACCCAGCTCGAGGTCGAGCCCGACGGGTTCGGTCTCACCTGCTCGTTGTCCGAATCGATCATCGACAAGCTGTAGCGCTGCTGTCGGCTCGTCGGAGTGCAGGTTCACTCCGACGAGCCCGACAGGTCGGGCCATGGTGCGAGGGCGGGCCCTGGGGCCGGGCGGTGGCACTCTGCTCGGGATCATGCGACGCTGACCCGATGACCACAGAGCTTCGAGCCAGGCGCGATGCGTTGACCCGTTCGACACCGCAGTGGGTCGAACGGACGTTGAGCGACCTGCTCGCCGTTTCCGCCGAACGGTTCGGCGATCGACCGTTCGTGATCACCGACGAGCGCACCGCCTCCTATGCCGAAGTCGACCAGTGGGCGACCAGGCTGGCCGATGGCCTGGCGGCGCTGGGCGTCAAGGCCGGGGAGCGCGTCGGGCTCCTGATGGCCAACCATCTGGAGTTCGTGCCGTTGAAGTTCGCCATCGCCCGTGCGGGTGCCGTGGCCATCCCCTTCAACTACCTCTACCGGCGGGACGAACTGGCGTACGTGCTGGCCCAGTCCGAGTGCAACCTGTTGATCTCGATGACGTCATTCGCCGGGCTCGACTATCTGGCGATGCTCGATGACATCGCTCCCGGTTGGGAGCAGGGCCCAACCGCGGCCTTGCCCGCATTGCGGCAGGTGGTGCTCCGCCCCGACACCGCGGCCGCCCACCCCGAGGCTGCCCTCCCCGAGACTGAGCACCCCGAGACTGCCCACCTCAGGACTGCCCACCTCAGGACACTGACGGTCGAGGACCTGACTCGGCTGGGCGACGCTCATCCCGGCGGTGCCGACGCCTCCTCCGTGTCGCCCGACAGCCCGGGCGACATTCTGTACACCTCGGGGACCACAGGTTCACCCAAGGGGGTCGTGGTCTCCCACGACGCCGTGCAGCGGACGGCGTTCGCCTCGGCCTTGACGCGTGCCTACGAGGACGGTCGGCGCATCCTGTTCTCGCTGCCCTGCTACCACATGTTCGGCTACGTCGAAGGCTTGCTGTCGGTCATGTTCGTCGGTGGTGCCATCATTCCGCGTCCCTCGTTCAGCGCAGCCGACTACTTCGCCGGCATCGAACGACACCGGGCCAATGACATTCTGGCCGTGCCCACCATGCTGGTCGCGTTGCTCGAGCATCCGGACCGATCGACCCGAGACCTCTCGTCGCTTCGATGCATCCTTTCGGGGGCAGCGCCGGCCCCGGTTTGGGTGTGGGAACGTGCCCGGGATGAGTTGGGACTCACCGAGATCACCACCGGCTATGGCATGACCGAATGTGGGGGAGCGATGACCCTGAGCCTGCCGGAGGATCCACTCGAGATCCACGCCACCACCGTCGGTCGGGTGAAGATGGCCGGGGTCGCCGGCATCGGCCCTGAAGGCCTGCTTTGTGACTACCGCACTGCCGACCCGGAGTCGCAGGAGGTGTTGCCTCTCGGTAGTGAAGGCGAACTCATCTCTCGGGGTCCGACCCACATGGTCGGGTTCTGGCACAAACCCGAGGAAACCGCGCTGGCGCTCCGAGACGGTTGGCTGCACTCGGGTGATCTCGGTGTGGTCGATCCGAATGGCTATCTGCGCCTCACCGGTCGCAGCAAGGAGCTGTACAAGTCGGGGGGCGAATTGATCATGCCCAAGGAGATCGAGGAGCTCGTGACCGGCTGTCCGGGTGTCAGCCAGGCCTATGCGGTGGGCATCCCCGATGACCGATGGGGGGAGGTGGGCTGCCTGTGCATCGTCCCTGAACCAGGTGCGGTCATCGACGTCGACGGAGTGCTCGAGGTCTGTCGAACGAATCTGGCCCGCTTCAAGGTGCCCAAACATGTCGTCATCCGCGACGCTGCCGCATTGCCCACCACCCCGACGGGCAAGGTCCAGAAGTTCCGCCTGGTGGAGGAGTTGGCGGCAGAGCTGAACCCTACGCCAACACCTTCGTAGCGACCTCGCCCAGCAGGGTCAGCCGGCCGGGGAGGTGGCCGTTGGCGGCCAGACTCAGACCGAACCCGTCGATACCGACCTCGGCGAAGGCGGTGAGCTTCTCGCCCACGGTGTCGGGATCACCGAAGACCATGGCCGACCGCGTCGCCTCGATGACCTCGTCACTCCACCCCTTCGCTCGGCCCATCGTTCGCAGGTCGGCGACGGCATCTTCCATCGTCGGGGCGATGCAGCAACCGAGGGTGACGGTGACGGCGATCTCGGACCGGTCGCGACCGAGCGCCTGACAGTGGCCGTCGAGCACCTCGAGTTTGTGTCGGACCTCAGCGGTGGTGCGGACGCCGACCAGGTTCGACTCGTCGGCGTACTGGGCCACCATCCGAAGCGTCTTCCGCTCGCCACCACCGCCGATCATGATGGGGATGCGCCCGAGTGGCGCCGGTGAGTTCACCGCATCCACGGCAAGATAATGGTTGCCGGAGAACGTCACGGTCTCACCTCGGAGCATCGGGATGATGATCTGCAACGCCTCCTCGAGTTTCTCGAATCGATCGGTGAAGGTTCCGAACTCGATGCCGAACGCTTCGTGCTCGAGCTGGTACCAGCCGGCGCCGATGCCCAACGTGGCCCGGCCTCCCGAGACGTGATCGAGGGTGGTGACCTCCTTGGCCAGCACCATCGGATTGCGGTAGGTGTTCCCGGTGACCATGGCCGAGAGCTGCACCGACCCGGTGCGCTGCGCCAGCGCCCCGAGCAACGTGTAGCACTCCATCATCGGCTCGTCGTGGCGACCCAGCTGGGGCAGTTGATAGAAGTGATCCATCAGGGTCACCCGATCGAACCCTGCGGCCTCGGCCTCGGTCGCCTGCGCCACCACGACATCGAACAGGTCAGCCGGGGTGGATCCGGGGTAGGTGAAATTGGGAAGGTGGTAACCGAGTCGGCTCATGCCCTGACGGTACTGCACCGCTCGATTACCGAACGACGCGGGTTCTGAACGACGCCGGTGTCAGGACGCCGGTAGGTCGAGGACCGGGGGAATGATCGGGGGACTGCTGTTGAGTTCGCTGATGGCGAAGCCGGCCGTCTTCTTGTAGTTGTCGGCGAACTCCTGGAGTTCGTCGGCCGACACCACCTCGGTGATGTCATCGAACCTGCCCCCGCAACGTTCCTCCACGATCTGCATGATGTGATCGGGACCAGCGGTGCGGTTGGTGAGGATCATGCGTTCGGTCCTGGGTCGCATCTCCCGCTCGTAGTGTTCGAGCGCTGCCGACCCGACACCGTGATCGAGCATTGCCCGCCCGAGCATACGGCCGTCGACGATGGCCTGGCTGGCACCGTTGGACCCGACGGGATACATGACGTGGGCCGCGTCGCCGAGCAGTGTGACGTTGCCCTCGGTCCAACGAGGCAACGGGTCTCGGTCGACCAACGGGTACTCGTAGAGACGTTCGGCCCCTCGAACCAGCGACTCGAGGTCGTCGAGCCAGGCGAAGGACCAGCCGTCGAAGGCGAAGAGGAAGTCGTCCACCTTCGCCTGTCGGGTGTAGTCCTCCTTGTTGAATCCGGCCGACTTGTCGAAACTGCGCTGCGCGATCCAGTTGAGATTGGCTGCACCGGTTGCCGGATCGGGTTCGGAGATCGGGTAGGACACGAGCTTGGTGGTCTCGTTGCCGCTGAGCACCATCGTCCGGCCGTCCAAGAAGGGCGTGGTTCGTGTCGTGCCGCGCCACAACAACTTCCCCGACCACAGGGGCTCGCCCTCGTTGGGGTACATCTGCGCCCTGACGGCCGAGTGGATGCCGTCGGCGCCGATGAGGAGCCGACCGTGTTCGGTGTCGGTTGAGCCGTCGGTGTCCACGAGGGTGACGACGACCCCGTCAGCGGTGTTCTCGAAGGCGGTGACCCGCGCCGAAGTCCGAATGGCCGGTGCGCCCAGTCGCTCGATCACCGTCCGGTACAGGAGCATCTGGAGCTCCCCCCGATGCACCGAGTACTGCGGCCAGCGGTAGCCGGCGGCCAGGCCCCTCGGCTCGCTCCAGATCAGGCCACCGAGCCTGCTGTACATGTTGTAGGCGGCCGTGCGCACACCGATGGCGTCGAGTTGATCGGCGAGTCCCAGACAACCGAGCTCACGCACCGCGTTGGGTTGGAGATTGATACCGACCCCGAGTGGCCGCAGCTCGCTCACGGATTCGAGGACCACGGCGGGAACCCCGATCTCATGGCACGTCAACGCCGTCACCAATCCGCCGATGCCACCCCCGGCGATCAGCACCGGGCGCATGTTGCCTGCGATCATCGCAACCTCCCCGGATGACCTTAGACGGAGAGCACGGATGTGTGATCCTGCCCACCGCGTCCGGTGTTCCCGTTGGCGCGACCACCTCCGAAGCTGGGAGGCTGACGCAGCGAGGCGTCTGCGCCACGAGAGCGATTGGGGATCATCGTGCTGAAGCTGACCGATCAACAACGGGACCAGTGGGCGATCGACGGCTACCTGCGTCTCGAAGGGGCGCTGAACGAGGAGGAAGTGGCGCTCTTCGCCGATGACCTCGACCGGATCCGGCTACTTCCCGGCTACGAACCCTCGAGTGTCCAAGTCGGCCATTACGAGCTCGTGGACCATGCGGTCGATACCGACCCGGCGGGGTTCATGGACCGACGGATCCTGCTCGGCTACGGCCGACACTTCATCGGCCTCAT
>JAHECQ010000183.1 GCA_024641625.1 Acidimicrobiales bacterium
GGCCCTCACCGTCGCGGCGCTCTATCTGGCGACCTATCCCCTGGAGAGGAGGCTTCCGTGAACACCCAGGACCACCACGGGTCCCCGGTCATCGAACTCGATCGGGTGCGGCACCGCTACGGCGACGAGCTCGCCCTGCGGGTCGACGAGCTCGCCATCACCGGCAACGCGGTGCTGGTCGGTCACAACGGGGCCGGCAAGTCGACGCTGCTCCAGCTGGCTGCCGGTCTGTTGATGCCAACCTCCGGTGTCGTCACGGTTGCCGGCGCACGGGCCGGCACGGTGGCCGCCCGAAAGATCGTCAGCTTCGTCCCCGACCAGCCGGCATTGTTCGACGACCTGACGCTGGCCAGACAGATGACCTACGTCGCCCGCCTTCACGGGCTGACCGAGGCCACCGAGACCGCCCGGACACTCATCGACCTGCTCGACGCCGACGAGCTGCTCGGCCGTGTACCGGGGGCGATGTCGAAGGGACAACGCCAAAAGGCCAGTCTGCTCGTGGCCATGGCTCGACCATGCTCGGTGCTGCTGGCCGATGAACCGACCACAGGTCTCGATGCCGACAGCCGAGAGGCGCTGGTTCGGGCATTTCGGCAACTCGCCGACGAGGGCCTGACGATCGTGTCGTCGACCCACGACGAGGATCTGATCGAGATGGCAGCCCATCGAGTGGAACTCTCGGGCGGCCACCTGGCCGAGGACGATGACGACGACTGAGTCTTCGACGACTGAGTCTTCGACGACCGGCTCGTTCGACGACTGACCGAAGAAACCCTAGGTGGGCTCCAGACGCTCGGCCGCGGCGATGCGACAACGATAGTTGCCAGCGGGCGCCTCCACCTCGACCTCGTCGCCGACACGCCGCCCGAGCAACACCTGACCCAACGGCGAGTCAGCCGACACCCGGGTCCCGCCGAGAACGATCGACTCCGACGGGTCGACCAGCAGGTAGCGCTCGAAGCTGCCGTCCTCCAGCGCAATGGTGACCACCTCGCCCAACTCGACGACGTCCGGGTCGTCGGGGGTGTCGGCCACGTCCTTCGAGGCATCGAGCAGCCGAACCAGACCCTCGAGTTCGCCGAGCAGCCGCTCGTGCTCGTCGGCAACGGAATGGTCGCCACCATCGAGCAGTGTCTGCAGCTCGGGGAGCACGACGACCCTCAGATGATCGGCACGCGCCTCGAGCCAGCGCCGCCCCTCACGGGTCAGTGTCGGCGGGCTCGACGACTCGGTGGACAGAATGTTGTCGGACATCAAAGGCTCCTCTTGCTCCGAACACAGCTCTTGCTCGATACACACGGCTCTGGCTCGGTGGACAGCGCTGCACCTCCGATCATCGGCCGCGTTCGGCGCCCGGGCCAGGGTCGAAGGTCACCTGCGGCCGGACTCGACGCACGGGTATCAGCGGGGCCGAACTCACAGGTGGTTGAGCGCCTCGTCGGCGAACTGCCGAACCGCTGCCTCGGGATCGCCCATACGAAGCGCCTGCACATTGACCAGTAGGCGATGGACACCGGCCTCCTCGTAGGCCTTCGCTCCCTCCAGTCCCTCCCGGTGATAGTTCCAGTATGCGGTGATCTCCAGCTCGTTGATGTCACGCCCAGCGCGGTCACACTCGGCTCGCAGCGCATCCATCAACTGACGGAAATGTTCGAGGTCACGGTGGATGACGTACCAACCATCGCCCCTGGCGACGACCCGTCGGATGGCGGCCGGACTCGTTCCCCCGACGATGATCGGCACTCGCGGCTGCTGCGTCGACGCCGGCAGCATGCGGAAGCCCCGCCAGTCGACGAAGCGACCGCGGTAGTCGATGGGATCACCCGACCAGGCCTGGGTCATGGCGTCGATGTACTCGTCGGCTCGAGCGCCGCGTTCGTCGAACGGAACGCCGAGCGCATCGAACTCCTCCTTCAGCCACCCCACACCGAGACCCAACATCAGCCGCCCTCCCGAGAGGTGATCGATCGACGATGCCTGCTTGGCCAGATAGAGCGGATTGGTCTGGGTGAGGATGTTGACGCCGGTACCCAGACGCAACGTGTCGGTGCAGGCCGCAACCCAACTCAGGGCGATCAGCGGATCGACGAAACGGTCGCTTCCTGACAACGCCAATTTGCCCGATGGGTTGTAGGGGTACTCCGAGGTGTAGTCGTCGGGGACGATCACGTGCTCGAAGGTCCACACCGACTCAAACCCCAGCTCCTCCAGCAACGGAGCGAACCGGGAGATGAACTTCGGCTGGATGTAATGGCCGGAGTTGATGGGAACGATGCCAACGTGCATGCCACACTCTGCTCCCGCAAACGCCGTGCTGGCAAAGGCCGATCGAATTCGCCTACGGCCATGTCGATCGAACGAAGGTCGCGTGGACCTTCGCCTCTACCACTTTGGAGGCCCATCCTGTTCGATCACGCCCATGTCCCAGCCGGAAGCATTCGACCTCCACCCGGCCGACGCCGCCTATCGGCGTGCCTGGTGGTCGCTGGCGCTCTATCCGATCACATTCGTCGCTGCCTTCGTCGTCGGCGAAGGCCTGTTCTCCTGGCTCGACAACGGGGACGACAACCCATTCTGGGTGCCTCTCGTTTCGGCCACCCCGGCAGTCCTGATCTTCATCGTGCCGGGCGCCCTCTCGGTGCTACAAGGCCGCAAGGCAATGAGGCTGGGCCGGGGCGGCGGCAAGACGCCGGCCATCATCGGTGCCGCCATCGGAGCGGGGTTCGTGCTCTTGAACCTGATGTCCTACCTCACGATGACAGTCTTCGATTGAGCCAGACCTTCGATTGAGCCAGACCTTCGATTGAGCCAGACCTTCGATTGAGCCAGACCTTCGATTGAGTCACGACCGGAGATGACGCAGGACCGCGCGATCACCTGGCCCGCTGCGCTGCTCGAGAAGTCCGGCAATGTGATCACGATGAACCTGGTCGACGTTGCCCCCGTACTTGAACTTCGCCCGGACGTCATCGATGCTCAGCACGAGACCGCGAATGGTCTTGAGCATCGCCCCGTGATCGATCGGGTCGATCAGGTCGCCGTCGGGCTCGACCGACTCGAGTTGACGCTCGAGGATGCCGGCAATCGCCTCGGACTCATCGACGATGCGAGCGGTGCAACCGAGCTGCACTGCTGCGTAGTACGTGGTCGGCACGCCTCGACGGGGATCCTCGTCGCCGACGGCCTTCCAAGCGCCAGGGATGTATGCCCAATCGCCGGCAACGCTCAGCAGACACCTCGGGTTCGCTTCGAGACACTCGAACACCGGGTTGGGCCGAGCGAGGTGGAGGAGGATGTGGTCGCCGTCGAGGACGAACTGTGTAGGCGCGACCACTGGCAGGTCCCGATTGCGGCCCGACGCCACGAGGTGGCCAAAGCCCTGGTCGATGACGAAGGCTCGCCATCGCTGCTCGTCATCGCTTGCATCATGGGGCCGAATCAACATCGCCGCAGCTTGCCACGCCCACCGGCCCGAAACGACCGGCTTGGCTCGGCCCGAGGAACAATGGCGGCCGAACGATCGATTCAGAACAGCCGCTCGGTCGCCCGGTCGGCGCCCTCTCGGAGTGCCCCGAGCTTGGCCCAGGCCACGTCCCGAGCCACTTCGCCGAACCCAGCGGCAGTGTCGAACCCGCAATCGGTGCAGGCAATGATTCTGGTGGGATCGCCCACGGCACGGGCCACCCGTTCGAGACGGTCGGCCACCACCTCGGGATGCTCCACATAGTTGGTGGTCGTGTCGATGACACCGGCAGCCAGGACCCATCGATCGGGCAGTGGCCGTCGGGCGAACTCTCGATACTCGTGCTCGTGGCGGGGATTGGCACCGGAGATGACCAGGCCGCCCACGTCGGCCTGGTAGAGCAGCGAGAGCAGGTCGGCCAGTGGAACATCATGCGTGTGGGGGCCGCCGTAGTTGCCCCAGCAGACATGCAACCGGACCCTGTCGGCCGGAAGGTCGACCAGCGCCTGATTGATGGTGGCGATCACCTGCTCGACGAAGGTCAGGAATTCGGCGATCGGACGATCGCCGAAGAGCCCGTGGCACTCCATGGCCAAGTCCGGCGCGTCGATCTGCAGCACATGACCGGCGGCGACGATCGCCCGATACTCGACCGACAATGCCCGCCCGACCGCGTCGAGGTACTCGCTCCTCGAGCCGTAATGACGATCGGCCATCGCGGCCACGACGATGCCCGGTGAGGGTGCGGTCATGAACGCCTCGGCGAAGGGGTGTCCGGCCAGACGCTGCAGATCGGTCTGCACGGCCTCGAGCGATCCGTAGGCCACCGGGCCGGTGGCCTGCGGGGGGCGACTGAGCGTGACCTGCGGTGCGGCCGATCGCTGCGCACGCCTGCTGTCGATGAAGTCGGGGAAGTCGGCCATGTCCCTCCAGCGGCGGGCCTGACGGTCGCCTTCGCTGAAGCCGGTCATCCGGTGTTGGACATAGGTGAAGAAGCTCTCGCGTCCCTGCTCGCCGTCGTTCCCCACGTCGATGCCGGCCGCTCGCTGCCGTTGGATGACGTCGGCGACCGCTCCATCGACGAGGCCCGCCAACGCCGCGTCGTCGACCTCTTGTCGCCGGCTGAGCGCCTTGAGCTCCGCGGTCAGCTGAGGCGACCGCGGCAAACTGCCGGCGTGGGTGGTCAGCAGGCGGTCGGTGCTGCACAGCATCAGGCGAGCACGAAACCTTCGTAGCCATTGGCTGCGATCTCGTCGCAGCGTTGACGATAACGACCCAACCCACCGACATACGGCATGAACACCCGGGCCTTGCCTTCGATGTTGCTGCCGAGGTACCAGCTGTTGCAGTCCGGTGCGACGTACATGGTGCCCTCGGCCACCTCGTTCACATGGGCCACCCATTGCTCGACCGCGCCCTCGGTCGGCTCGATCGTGGCCCGTCCGTGCTCCATCAGGTGCCCGAGACAATCGGCGATCCATTCGACGTGCTGCTCGATGGCGACGATGACGTTCGACAACACCGAGGGACTACCGGGCCCGGTGATGGTGAAGAGATTCGGGAACCCCTCGACCTGTAGCCCCAGATACGTCCGGGGCCCACCGACCCATCGGTCACGCAGCAGCACGCCGTCTCGCCCGCGAATGTCGATCCGTTCGAGGGCACCGGTCATGGCATCGAACCCGGTTGCCAGCACCAGCACATCGAGCTCGATGTCCTCGCCGTCGACTCGCACGCCCTGGGCGGTGATCTCCAGGAGAGGTTGCCGGCGCAGGTCGACCAACGTGACGTTGTCGCGGTTGAAGGTCTCGTAGTAGCCGGTGTCGATGACTTGTCGCTTGCAGGCCAACGGGTAGTCGCGAGGTTCGAGCGCCTCGGCCACCAGCGGGTCGTGCACGAGCTTGCGAATCTGTTGACGGAACAGCTCGCAGGCAATGGCGTTGGCTGCCGGATCCCGGTAGACGTCGGCAAAGCGTTGGAACGCCCCGTGACCGTGCTCGTCGAACACCGCCTGTCGTTCCTCCGGCGTCAGATCGAGCAGGCCGGGACGCGCCGCTCGTGGGGCTCCATCGGCCGGCTTCGGTCTCGGCTCCCGCAACGCGGTCGGTCCGAGGATGCCCGTCACCGACACCCGTTGACGTTGACGGATCTCGCCGTAGCGCTCTTTGAACGCCTCGGCCGTCTCGGGCCGCAGCGGTTTGTTGTTGGCCGGAATCGTGTAGACGGGAGACCGCTGGAACACGGTCAGGTGGCCGGCCCGCTGCGCCAGGACGGGGATGGCCTGCACACCGGAGGACCCCGTACCGATGATGCCCACACGCTTCGCTGTCAGGTTCGGCTCGACCTTCGGCCAATCGCCCGTGTGGTACAACTCGCCCTCGAACCGCTCCAGTCCCGGCAGATTGGGCACATTGGGCACCGACAGACAGCCGGTGGCCATGATGCACCATCGGGCGCGATGACATTGGCCGGTATCGGTGGTCACGGTCCATCGGTTGTCGTCCTCGTCGAAGTCGGCGGCGATCACCTTCGTCTCGAAGAGGATGTCGCGCCGCAGGTCGAAGCGGTCGGCGACGTGCCTGGCGTACTCGAGGATCTCCGGTTGGGCCGACATGAGCTCGGTCCACTGCCATTCCTGCTGCAGCTCCTCGGAGAACGAATACGAGTACTCCATGCTCGGCACATCACACCGAGCACCCGGGTAGCGGTTCCAGTACCAGGTGCCTCCGACGTCGGTGCCGGCCTCGATCACCACCGCCGACAGACCGAGTTCGCGAAGTCGGTGCAGCATGTACATGCCGGCGAATCCGGCGCCTACCACGACGACGTCAACGTCGTTCACCGATTGGTCGACCGTTGCAGCATCAGCCATCCCTGCATTCTGCTCGCTCCGGCCGACTCGGTCAGATCGTGCAGCCGGCGGCCTCGGCCGAGAGCGACCAAGGCAGTCGGGATAGGGTCGGGGGATGAAGGTCGGCATCAACCTCGTCAACTTCGGTCCTGCGGCCAACCCACCGGTGCTCCGGGGCTGGGCGGAGATGGCCGAGCGGCTCGGCTACCACAGCCTGCTGACCTCCGACCACGTCACCGTCACCCCCGATGTGGGTGCCAACTATCCCGGTCCGTTCTACGAACCGCTGGGTCTGCTCGGCTGGCTGGCCGGCATCACCCAACACATCCGCCTCGGCACCACGGTCGTCATCGTTCCTTATCGAAACCCCCTCGAGCTGGCGCGGTCGCTGGCGAACACGGACCAACTCAGCGATGGCCGGCTGATCTTCGGCGCAGGCGTCGGCTGGGCACGACAGGAATTCGCAGCTCTGGGCGTTCCATTCAACCGGCGCGGGGCCATGACCGACGAATACCTCGAGGTCATCGTCCGCCACTGGCACGAACCGTCACTCACCTTCCAAGGCGAGTTCGTCTCCTGCGTCGACGTCGATACCTCCCCGTTCCCCGCTCAGGCGCCGATTCCGATCTGGATCGGTGGCGGCACCGAAGCGGCCATGCGTCGAGCCGTACGATTCGACGCGTCGTGGCATCCCATCCGCATCCGTGGCGCAGGGTTCGCCAACAAGGCCATTCCTCGGCTCCGTGCGGTGGCCGAAGAGATGGAGCGCCCCGTTCCCGCGCTCTGCCCCCGGATCCTGTTCCAGGTTACCGACGTGCCAACGCCCGAGAGCGATCGTTTCCTTGGTCACGGCACCCTCGAACAGATCCACGACGACCTTGGCCTCCTCCAGGACCTCGGATGCGAGCACGTCATCCTCGACTCCTACAGTCCCTTCGACGATCAACCCTTCCGCCAGGCCGCGATGGACGCCACCGGCGAAAAACCCGGCGGGTACCGCCGGGCGTGGGACGACTACGAACGGCTGGCCGATGTCGTACTCGACCTGGCCAACGAACGCGTCAGGTAGGGAACTCGCCTCGGACGGGCGCGTACCCCTCGCTCATGAACGCCGTCAGGTAATCGCGGTACACCAACGGTTGGTGCCGCTTCGGGTGATCGGCATCGACGAGCGACGGCAACACGTCGATAACGGTGTCGGGCCGAGGATCGAAGAAGAACGGTATGGCGTAACGATCGCCGGAGGACTCGTTCAACGCACGATGCACCGTGGAGAGGAATCGATCGTTGCTCCATCGGCGCAGCATGTCGCCGGAGTTGACCACGAACGACTCGGGCTCCTGTTCGACGGCGAACCACTCGCCGCCGTGCGGCTGGATCCACAGACCGGCAACCGGGTTCGCGGGCAACATCGTCATGAACCCGGCATCGGAGTGAGGATCGATGCCCCACTGGTCGTGGCCGGCCGGCAGTGCCGGGTAGTGCGTGAGGCGCAGGGTGGCCAAGGCAGGGTCGAAGAACTGATGGAAG
>JAHECQ010000184.1 GCA_024641625.1 Acidimicrobiales bacterium
GCGAGGTGCCCCATATTGGTCAAGGGCCTCAACGCTGACCCTGCCCCTGACCGCCGGCCATGAGGTCAGTGATGCTCAGAAGTCGTAACGCCTCCGCGCTCTCGTGTGATCTTGTTACTGCGGCTGTTGGCCGATTGTTTCGCTGCTGCGTTCCGGATTGCATCCACGCGAGACGCAGACATCTCATCGAAGCACGATCCGAACGGACTCAGCCCGTTGGTGAGCGGCGGTGACAGCGGAGCCGGGCAGGTAGTGCTGGAGAGCCTGCACTACCGGTCGGCGGGCTTTGGGTGCACAATGGTGTGATGCGGAACGTCGTCCAACAGAGCAGAGCCGAGGTCTTGGCCGAGTTGTACGAGACTGGAGCGCTCGTGGAGAGCGAACACGATGAGCAACTCATTGCTGCGCTCACGGCGACGTCGGAATGGGGAGATGAGCTTCGGCAGCTGGGCGAGTCCGACCCCGACCTGCTCGACAGCTGAGCGACCGTGATCGTCGTCGACGAGTACCTCGTTCTACGCGTGCTGGCCGGCGCCGGCGAAGTCGATGGCCTGCCGGACGACATCATGGGTCTCACCTACCTACGGCATTGGCGCCTCGTTTCGACCATTGCCAAGAGCGAGGGCAGTGGGCGGCTCAGCCGAACGCTTTCACATCTCGATCCGAGTAGGCGACGGTTCATCGAACAGCCAGATGCCCGGCTGCTCCAGGTCATCGACCCGCGGCCATTGATCTTGTCAGCGGGCCGAGCTCACAGTCTGGTCGGCGGGCTCAGTGCCCTGATGGCTGAGACGGTTGCTGCATGCCTGCATCACGAGTCTCCGTTCTACGTTGGTGATCGACAGAACGCGGTAGGAGTTCTCGCCGACAAGGTGCGCTCGCTGGGTATCGACATCGTCAGCGTCTGACGCCGGACGGCAGCACCAGTTGCCGAACATGGCGGCCAGAGTCTGAGACGGCTCGTCAACCATCGACGGCCCTCCGTGCCACTGTGGTGCCACTGGCAGGGGTCAAGAAGGGTCTGTAGCAAGGTTTTGGGGCCATCGGCATTCCTGCCTGGACTCTCTTTCGACCTGGGAGAACGTACCATTTGGTGGTGTTTCTGCAGGTCAGAGAGCCGCACTTGAAAACCGTTGAGGCCGCAAGGTCTCCGGGGGTTCGAATCCCCCTCTCTCCGCCAAGTTTTCCCTGACCAGCCCGGGTTTCGACCCTCAGCAGCCACCGTGCCATCCGCTGCGGAAGTCGCAGCGCTGGTGGACAGCGCTGGTGGACCTGGTTGCCTCGGCAGGCAGCGACGCCCGTTGGGCCGCGATGTTCGAGCTGATGGGCATGGCGGGGTCGCGTCCGTCAGGGGTCGAGGACTTCAGCCGGGTGATGTGCGCTTGCCCGCTACCGGGTGGGGACTCGTGCGGCTGGGACGGGCTACAGCCGCCCCGGTGAGCGTTACACCAACGTTGACGGTCCGTTCGAGACCAAGGAGCTGAAGCACCTGGCCATCGGTCCTGAACAGGAAGAACGCTGGTGAAGCAAAGGGCGGGATCTGCGCTCGGCGGACCGTCCGATAATCGAGAATTGCCCCGACCTACGTACAACGCTGGCGGTGTTTCAGCAGCCGAGTGCGTAGCTGACGGCCGAGCAGACCTGCTCCATCGTGGAGTCGTCAACCTCGCCCACTCGAGCGGTGAGCGTCGTTTGAGCAATCGTGTGCAACCCGTCGCAGTTGATCACCGACTCCCGATCGACGCCCGCCGTGGCATGGTCGAACTCGACCTCTGCGGCCAGTCCTCGTCGTGCAGTGGTGATCTCCGCGACCGTGACCAGAGCCCGAACCTCGATCACCTCGGTCCGAGTCAGCACGAGCACGGGGCGTCGTTTCCGACCCACCTGGGCGAGCCAGACGTCCCCGCGAGTCACTCCTCACCCCAGGCTTCAACTTCATCCCAGAACGAGTCGGCGCTCTCGGGCTTTCTCTCGTAGGCCTCCCGATCGCGTTCGGCAAGCGCCGCTCGAACAGCGGTTGCCACACCATTCCTGGCGGCGGAGGAGATATTTACTCCGAGGCGTCGGGCCTGTTCGGCGAGTGCCTCGTCGAGAGTGAACGTGGACCGAGTCGTTGTCATAGCATCAGATGCTAGCATCAAGTGCTGTAGCCGTAACGTTCGACGTTCACGTTCGTATCCGTGCCGCTGTGGTGCCACTGGCAAGGGTGAAGAAGGGTCAGCAGCGAGGTTTCACCGTCATCAGCACGCTTGCTCGCAACACCTTCCGACCTGGGGGAACGCACTCTTCGGAGGTGTTTTCCCAGGTCAGGAGCTCACGCCTGAAAGTCGTTGAGGCCGTACGGTCTCCGGGGGTGCGAATCCCCCGCTTTTCGCCAATCAGCCACCGTTGCAGGTCGGTCGTCTGGCGTGCCGTCGGGGCGGCGCAAGGGGCATGACCTTTCGAGAGGTAGGCCGACGTGGTCGATCGAGCGTGACGACGTTCGGATGATCATGGAAGACTTGGCTTGTGACGTCGTTTCGGATGGACCGACAACGATGGTTGGAGAGGGCAATGGCCACGACAGATCCCCTCGTGCATGCCGACAGCGACGAGGTCGAGTTCAAGCGTGTCGGGAACATGCACCAGACCCGATTCGTCGAGTTCTTCCTCGCCTACCGCAAAGCGCAGACCGGGAAGCTCGTCGCCGAGTGCTACAACACGATGTTCACCGCGGAGAGCATTCCCGGGTCGAAGGACACCGCTCCACAGGAACTGGTCGAGGGTCTCGATGTCGACGAGATCAGGAACGAATTCGGCGTACTCAGCGCATGGATGAATGGCCCGAAGCTCTGGTTGCCTGACTGGTGTGACATCGAGGCCGGGGTGGAGCGGGTGTTCGGCCGACTGACGGCCAGATGGGTCGCCCAACTCGATCTGGGCGACATCAGTGGCGGTATGGGGAAGGCGACGCCGTATTCGCCCATGACCATCACCCGGAAGGGTTCGCTGGGTTGGAGGAGTGGCACGCAGGTGGTGTTGGTCGATGATGCCCAGGGCGACACATGGGTTATGAAAGGGTTTCAGCTCGGTCTGCAACCGCAGCACTCGTATGAAGACTTCGCCGCAGCTGGGGCGACGATGTTCGGACAGCTCCCCGCAGGCTGGAACGTCCGGGTCGAAGTGCTGGAGCGGGATCTGACCGAGACACCGGAGAACGGCATCGCGACGATCATGGCGGACGAGCATTCCAACGTCTACGACAGGACGGGGCCGGGCATGTCCGACTTCACGCCCTGAGGCCGTGTGGCGGTGGTGCGACTCCGGATCGACGCCCGCCGTCGCATGGTCGATATCGACCCCTGCGGCCAGTCCTCGTCGTGCAGTGGTGATCTCCGCGACCGTCACCCGAGCCTGAACCTCGATCACCTCGGTCCGAGTCAGCACGAGCACGACTCTTCTCGCACTTCAGCCTCCTTGCCGTCGATCAGGAGACAGACCGCGAGCGACGCACGCTCCTTCGATGTTGTACTACTCTCGATCAGATCAAACCCTTGACTATGTCCAGAATGTCTGCTTGAGTCGAGTCCGTGGCTGAGGCTCTGGATCGCAAGACCGTCGACGATGGCGTTCCGCCAAGCGTCGAGCAGCAGCTTCGAAGCTGCGGGCTCCAGGTCACGGCGCAGCGCCTGGCCGTCATGGAAGCGGTCATCGCTACCCCGCATGCCACCACGGAAGAGTTGACCGAGGTCGTGAGGGAGAAGATCGGCACGATCTCGCGCCAGGCGGTCTACGACACACTCGGCGTCTTCGCCGACAAGCGTCTCATCCGTCGGATCCAACCGACGGGTTCGGCTGCACGGTACGAGGACCGCGTCGACGACAATCATCACCATCTGGTGTGTCGAGGCTGCGGACTGATCTTCGACATCGACTGTGCCGTCGGGTCGGCTCCGTGTCTCACCGCCGACGACGACCACGGCTATGAGATCGATGAAGCCGAGGTCGTCTACTGGGGCCGCTGCCCCGATTGTCGGGCGTGACGACCACGCCCGTGTCCTATTCAGATCAAGACCACAAGCCAACCAAATGAAACCGACCCGCAGGAGCAGAGACCGAAATGACCGATGAAGCAAAGTGCCCGGTGCTGCAGCACGACCATTCCGCGCGTGGCAGCCAGGCCAACCAACACTGGTGGCCAAACCAGCTGAATTTGAATGTCCTCCATCAGGGTTCAGCCAAGTCTGATCCGATGGGCGAGGACTTCGACTACGCAGCCGAGTTCGCCACGCTCGACCTCGCTGCCGTCAAGGCCGACCTCACCGCACTCATGACCGACTCGAAGGAGTGGTGGCCGGCGGACTACGGCCATTACGGCCCGTTCTTCATTCGCATGGCCTGGCACTCGGCCGGCACCTACCGGACCCACGACGGTCGTGGCGGTGGCGCTTCTGGAACGCAGCGCTTCGCCCCGCTGAACAGCTGGCCCGACAACGGCAATCTCGACAAGGCTCGCGCACTCCTCGAGCCGATCAAGAAGAAGTACGGCCGCAAGCTCTCCTGGGCCGACCTCATGATCCTCACCGGCAATGTGGCCCTCGAGTCCATGGGCTTCAAGACCTTCGGCTTCGCCGGTGGCCGAGAAGACGTGTGGGCTCCGGAGGAAGACATCTACTGGGGACCGGAGAACATCTGGCTCGACGACCAGCGCTACAGCGGCGATCGTCGTCTGCAGGAGCCGCTCGGTGCGGTGCAGATGGGTCTCATCTACGTGAACCCCGAAGGCCCCAATGGCAACCCGGACCCGATCGCCTCCGGCGCCGACGTTCGCGAGACGTTCCGCCGGATGGCCATGAACGACGAAGAGACCGTGGCCCTGGTGGTCGGCGGCCACGCCTTCGGCAAGATGCACGGCGCCGGTCCCGAGGCGGAGATGGGCCCGGAGCCCGAGGGCGCTCCCATGGAGCAGCAGCTCCTCGGTTGGAAGAACAACTTCGGTTCCGGCATGGGCGTGCACACCACGACCAGTGGATTCGAGGGCGCGTGGAACTCCACGCCGACCAAGTGGGACAACAACTACCTCGAGACGCTGATGGACAACGACTGGGAGCTCACCGAGAGCCCGGCCGGTCACAAGCAGTGGACCGCGCCTGCCCTCGCCGGCACGGTGCCCGACGCCCACGACCCGAACATCACCCACTCGCCGGTGATGAGCACGGCCGACATGTCGATGAAGATGGACCCGATCTACGGGCCGATCTCGCAGCGATTCCGCGACAACCCGGAGCAACTCGACGAGGCATTCGCCAAAGCCTGGTACAAGCTCACGCACCGCGACATGGGCCCCAAGGCCCGGTTCCTCGGCCCCGAGGTTCCCGATGTGGAACTGCTGTGGATGGACCCGGTGCCGTCCGGCACCGCGCTGAGCGACGCCGATGTGGCAAAGGTGAAGGCCGCCATCATGGTGACCGACCTCACGATCACCGAGCTGGTCGAGACCGCATGGGCGTCGGCCTCCACCTACCGACAGAGCGACAAGCGAGGCGGCGCCAATGGCGGCCGGCTCCGGCTTGCCCCTCAGAACGAGTGGGACGTGAACAAGCCTGCTCAGCTCCGTCGTGTGCTCAGCGCGCTCGAGGGTGTCCAGTCGAGCGTCGGCGTGTCGGTCTCGATGGCCGACCTCATCGTGCTCGGTGGCGCAGCAGCGGTCGAATCCGCAGCGAAGGCCGGCGGTCACGACGTGACCGTTTCGGTGAGCACCGGCCGAGGCGACGCCAGCCAGGAGCAGACCGATGTCGAGGCGTTCGCCTGGCTCGAGCCGCAGAACGACGGCTTCCGTAACTTCGTCGGCAAGGGCAGCAGCCATGTCGCCGAGCACATCCTCGTCGACCGGGCGCAGCTGCTCGACCTCGGCGCACCCGAGATGACGGCACTGGTCGGGGGCCTCCGAGTCCTCGGTGTCAGCAACGACGGTCACGGCGTTCTCACCGACCGCGTCGGCACGCTGAGCAACGACTTCTTCGTGAACCTGATGGATCAGGGAACCGTGTGGTCGGCCAGCGCCAGCGCAGAGGGCGTGTTCGAGGGCAAGGCTCGTTCGGGCGGCGACGTCAAGTGGACCGGTACCCGCAACGATCTCGTGTTCGGCTCGAACTCGATCCTGCGGGCCATCGCCGACGTCTACGCCGCCGACGACGCAGAAGCGAAGTTCGTCAACGATTTTGCCTCGGCGTTCGCCAAGGTGATGGACAGCGATCGTTTCGACCTCGTCTGATCCGCTCTGTCGAGCAAGACCAGCTTCAATAGTGGCAGACGCCCCGTCGGACTGGTTCCGGCGGGGCGTCTTCGTTCACGCTCATGCGGTCGATGCTGGGCGCGTCGACGGCGGCGAAACGAGCGTTTCGGTCAGCGGTCGTATGCGGCCTGCAGCGCGGCGATGTCGAGCTTGTCCATCGTCATCATCGCGTCCTGCGCCTGACCGGCGCGCGTGCGATCCGAGGATACGAGCAGTGATCTGAGAACGCTCGGGACGATCTGCCACGAGAGTCCGTAGCGATCCTTCAGCCACCCGCATCGGCCAGGTTCGCCGCCATCGGCGGTGAGGCGGTCCCAGAGGTCATCGACCTCGTCCTGCGACTCGACGCTCACGAACATCGAAATCGACTCCTTGAAACCGGCATGCATCGGTCCGCCATCGAGGAGAATGAACTTCTGACCGCAGAGTTCGATCTCGGCCATGAACACCGGGCCTGACGAGTCGGCATCGGTACTCGCCTGGGCCTCGGGAAAGATCGATCGGTAGTAGGCAATCGGCTCGGCGAGGTCGCCGTCGAACCAGAGGAAGGGAGTGATGGTCGGCATGGACATCTCCTGGTGGAATTTGGTCGGTCGGGCCAGTGTGGGTCGACATCACTCTGACGCCGCCACGTCGTCATTCTCGACATCGCCGGCCAACATCTTGCCGGAGAGAAGCCGACCGGCGCTCACACGACGGATTCGAGCAATCGTACGTACTGTTGGCCGCCATGCATGTCGCGCTCGACGGCCCCGCCCTGTGGCCGCAGCCTCGAGTACGAGAAATTCAGAACGCCGAGGGCGGGCAGTTCGTATCGCTTGACCAGTTCGGGGTCCACGCCATACACGGCAGCAACCGCATCGGGCTGCAGCGATGCAGCCCGCGCACAGCGGTGGTAGCTCGCTTCGTCGTCGCAGGTGATGTCGATCGTGATCCAGTACGGCCCGGCGTTCTTCGAACGCACGTGACGGGCCACGTCGGCGAGCGTGGTCATGCAGCTCCTCCGGCCTGCACGAAGGTCGTGCGGACGAGCTCGTCGGGACGGTCCACACCGATCACGTGATTGAGTCGGAACTCGAACACCTGGCCCCGCTCGATCTCGGCCGGTGAGAAAGCGAACGCATAGCTCGGAAGTTGCTGATCGGCGGTGAGCGGCATGTGGAAGAAGTGCGGATTGCAGGTCTTCGCGATCTGTGTTGCGAGTTCCTGGGTTGCGGCGGTGGCGACGAAGAGGAGCCCGATTTCTCGGGGAGGCGTCACCGCAGCCGCCACCGGCAGACCGTCGACGGCATTCCAGCCGTAGGTCCGAAGCGAGATGTGGATGTGGGGGACCACGGCGCCGTGGCCAGTTCGTCACGAGTCTCAGGGGAGCGGGAGGTCGACCTCGGCACTCTCGTTGCCGCTGACGTCCGCCACCTTCATTCCCACGTGATCGCCGGTGAAGCCACAGATCGTGAACAAGACGGTTCCGTCGGCGCCGTCGCCGCTGAACTCGGCTCGGGAGGTGTCGTCGGCGAACCCGTCGCCGAAGTCGGTGAGCAGGATGGTGGTGTCGC